>CAINDZ010000173.1 GCA_903847545.1 uncultured bacterium
GCCAGCCCGAACGGCTTCTGGATGAACTCGAACGGGGTGTCGCCGGGCCCCATGCTGGGGAGCCGCGAGGACGTGTAGCCGGACATGTAGAGCACCTTGACCCCGGGGATCATGGCCTTGATCCGCTCGAACATCTCGACGCCGCTCATCCCCGGCATGATGACGTCCGTCAGGACGATGTCCACCCGCCGCCCGGATTCGCCGCAGATCCGCAGGGCCTCTTCCGGGGTCGCCGCCTCGCCCGCCAGCGTGTAACCGAGCTTGTCGAGCATGGCGGCGGTCAACTTCCGGACCGCGAGCTCGTCCTCGACGAGGAGGATCGCGCCGGCGCCCGCCGTCAGGTCGGTGGAGGTCGGTTCTGCCGCGACCTGCTCGCCGACGTGCCGGGGGAAGTGGATGTCGAAAGTCGACGACTCGCCGACGACGCTGCTGACGGAGATGAAGCCGCCGCAGCGGGTCACGATGCCGTAGACGGTCGCGAGGCCGAGGCCGGTCCCCTTCCCGAGCTCCTTCGTGGTGAAGAACGGCTCGAAGACGCGCCGGCGGGTCGCCTCGTCCATGCCCACCCCGGTGTCGTGGAACGACAGCCGCACGAAGTCCCCGGGCGGCACGTCCGGGTGGTCGCGCAAGGCCGCGCGGTCGAGCACGCAATTCGCGGCGGCGATCGTCAACTTCCCGCCGGCGGGCATGGCGTCGCGCGCGTTGATGGCGAGGTTCATGATCACCTGGTCGAGTTGCGTCGCATCCATGGCGATGTCCCACAGCTCGCCGTCGGTCCGGAACTCGAGCCGGATGTTCTCGCCGATCAGGCGACCGAGGGTCCGGCGCGTTCCCTCCAGGATCGCGGCCAGGTCGAGCACCTGCGTCCTGACGACATCCTGCCGGGAGAATGCCAGCAGCTGCCGGGTGATCTCCCGCGACTGCTCCCCGGCCTTGATGATCTCGTCTAGGGTGTCCTGGACCGCGCCGTCGCGCGTCGTGGCGGACAGCTTCAGCAGCTCGGCGTAGCCAAGGATCACCGTGAGCTTGTTGTTGAAGTCGTGCGCAACGCCGCCGGCCAGCAGGCCGATCGCCTCCATCTTCCGGGCCACCGCCAGCTGATCTTCCAACTGCATCTGCTCGGTGATGTCCTGGTTGACGCCGAGCATCCGCAGGGCCGTCCCGTCCGGCGCGTACTGCACGATTCCGTTGGCCTTGACGTGCCGCACCGAACCGTCGCGCCGGACGATCCGGAAGACCAGGTCCCACACACGGGTGCCGAGCAGGGCTTCCTGGCACCGCGACCAGACCTTGTCGGCATCGTCCGGGTGCAGGCAGCCCCGCCACGCGTCGATGCCGCCCGGGAAGTCGTCGTGATCGTAGCCGTACATGGCCATCATGCGCTCGTCCCAGTACATGTGGTTGTCGACGACGTTCCAGTCCCAGACGCCCAGGCTGGCCGAGGCGGTGGCCAGCTCCAGGCGGGAGGCGACTTCCTTCAACCTCTCCTCGGCCAGCTTGCGCTCGGTGATCACGTCGAACACCGCCACGAAGTGGCCGGCCATCGGCGAGTAGACGGCGACCGAGAACCACATGTCCAGGGCCTTGAGGTGCATCTCGAAGCGTTCCGGCGGGGCGCCACGGGAAACCCGCCCGTAGATGTCGAAGAGCGCGGGGTCCATCTCGCGCACGCCGGGAATCACCTCGGTCACGCGCCGGCCGACGACGTCACCCAGCCCCGTCATGGCGTGGAACGCCGGGTTGACCGCCAGGTACTCGAAGTCGACCGGCGTTTCGCCGTCGAAGATCATGCGGCACAGGGCGAATCCCTCGAGCATCTGCTCGAAGAGGGCGCGGAAACGCTCCTCGCTCACCTGGAGCGATTGTTCCGCCTGCCGGCGCAGCGCCAGGACGCTGGACACCCGCGCCAGGAGGTCCTCCGTCAGGTACGGCTTGCGGATGTAGTCGCGGACACCCTCGGACAGCAGGCGCACCTGCAGCTCATCGTCCGCCTTGGCGGTCAGGACGATGATCGGCGTGTCGGCAAGGTCGCGGTGGCGCCGCAGTTCGCCGACCATGGTGTCGCCGCTGATCCCGGGCATCATGATGTCGGTCAGGATGAGGTCCGGCCTGCAGGCGATGGCCATCTGCAGCCCCTCGCGGCCGTCGCGCGCCGTCCTGACGCGGAAGTGCTCCTGCAGCACCGAGCAGGTGAACCGGCTCATGTCGGGGTTGTCCTCGACGACGAGCACCAGCGGCCGGGAGTCGCGATCGTCGGGGGCCACACGCTCCCCGTCGCCGGGTTCCGCCGCCTCGCGCAACTCGGCGGCGACCTGGCGGCCGTACTCGTCGACGCCGGCCGCGGCGCCCGCCGTGGCGACGATGCACCCGGCCGGCGCCACCAGGGGCAGGCGGACGGTGAACAGCGCCCCGCCGCCCGCGTTGTCGCCGATGGCAACGCTGCCGCCGTGCAGCGTGATGAACTCCCTGACGATCGCCAGGCCGAGGCCGCTGCCGCCGTGCCGCCGGTTGGCGGCGCCGTCGAGCTGCCGGAACGCCTCGAACGCCACCTCCCGTTGGTCCGCCGGGATGCCCGGGCCGCTGTCCCCGACCGTGAGCACGGCCGCGTCGCCGTCCCGGCGCAGGGTCAAGGCCACGCGCCCCTGCTCGGGCGTGAACTTGAACGCGTTGGACAGCAGGTTCAGCACGATCCGGCCCGACTTGTCCGGGTCGACCTCGGCCACGATGCCGCCGTCGACGTCGACGGCGTAGGCGATTCGGCGTTCCTCGGCCAGCAGGCTGAAGTTGGAGGCGAGCATGCGCACCTGCAGCGACAGGTCGACCTGCGCGTACAGCAGGACCATCCGGCCGGCTTCCAGCCTTGCCACGTCCAGCAGGTCGTCGACCTGCCGGTGGAGCAACCGCGCATTGCGGTCGATGACCTCGAGGTCGCCGCGCGACTGGCTGCCCGGGGCGGCGTTCGCGAGCAGGCGCGAGGTCGGGCCGACGATCAGCGCCAGGGGCGTCCTCAGTTCGTGGCTGACCGTGGCGAAGAAGCGGGTCTTGAGAGTGTCGAGTTCCCGGGACTTCTCGTAGAGGCGACTGACCTGCTCATTGGACTCCTGCAGCCGCAGCCGTGCGCGGTGGAGTTGCGTGAAGACCAGGCTGAACAGGTACCCCATCCCGAGGAACATGATTACGGAATAGAGGTTGGCGGGATTGCCGACGGCCAGGGACCGCTGGGGTGGTATGAAGAAGTAGACGACGAGGAACGCGGCGATGACCGTGGCGAGGCCGCCGCCCTTCATCCCGCCCAGCCAGGCGCTGCAGAAGACCGTCGGGAAGAACAGGAACCAGACGAACGGGCTGATCACGTCCCAGAGCAGCCACTGCACGGCGCAGGCTACGAAGGGCAGCGCCGCGGCGAGGGCGATCCGCTTGCGGCTGAATCCTTGTTGCGTGTCGGCCACGACTGGACTCCTGCGCAGAATTAGGGTGACAACGGCCTAGGCAAGCGGACGGGGGCATGCCGACCGACCCCGGGCGCCCGTTTGGAGCATAGGACTGGACGGGATCCGCTTGTAAAGAAATTCCTGTGGTCGGTGCTGGCGCCGGTCGTTAAGCGGATGGGGGCCATCGCCTTTCCGGCCGGCCGGTCGGGGTTGAAGGCGGGCGGCTGAGCGGACGCGGACCGCAGATGGGGCGACGGGAAGGTTGAGAGCGGCGCCCAGTGGCGCGTCAGCTTGCGGTGGAAATTCGGCTTGGGCTCGACTGCTTCGGGGTCCGGCCATTTGGGCGGTCAGCCCCGGCGGCTTGATTCGAAACCGCCTCAGAGAAGTCCCGTCTGCCGGCACCTAGTCACCTTCTTGTATCCACCAGTCGCTCACCAGCCAATCACAATCTTCCAAACATGGGCTGATCTTGACATGCAACTGCATCTTGCTGCCAGCTCGGCCCCATATGAAATGACACCCGCCTAGAGACTGTGCACATGAATCACATTCTGGTAACCCTTCTTCGCGAATCGAGTCGCATCCCGACCCATCGCCCGTTTCCGACTTTGGCGACGGCAACCAGCCTAGCGCCATGATGGCCGGTCGTGCATCGCGGTAATGAGTCTGGAAGCAAACCAAAGACTTCGTCAATTCCCGCTCGTCGGGAGTACTTGCCCTTGGCAAGAGATGTGTCTCAAGGGGCTTCTTAGGGTCGGCTATGTCGAAGACGTGGACTCCGAGCATGTCGCCTACAAACGCATGATCGCCTCGCACGGCCAAGCCGCCCCAGCTTTGACCCAATTGTCGCGCGGCAAGCAGTTGCGGTTCCGCGTCCTCATAGACTCGATAAGTGGTGAACACACCCGCCCAACTCACGGAGGCCCCAAGGTTGTCTTGAGACTGAAAGGAGACGGGCCAGTCGAAGAAATTGTCCGGCGCATGGATGGTAAGCGGCATCAAAGTCACGTTTGGATACTTGTAGTCAGCGTGATATGCCCTCATGACGTTGCCATATGGAAGCTTCTCGAGCAGGACCAATGACTCGCCAAAGTGAGCCAGCGCTCGCCAGATTGTCCCTTTGGGCCACTCAATCGATTCGCCGTCTTCCGTCCAGGACCTAGTCGCGATTGCGGCCAATCGAGGAGATGTGGGACTGGAAATGTCGACAGCGCACCTGAGCCCCTTTGGATAGACCAGAGAACGCGCAACGATAACGTCATCCGCAGGCCCGACGAGATCAGTTTCGGCAACCAACGCAGGGTGGGCGCGGTCGTGAAGGTCGACGAGGGCTAGCTTGGCATCCTTGTTGGTCACGCATACGAGTGCATCCTGTGTGTCGAATCCTATAGGTGGAGTGCCACATGCCAGTCGTGACAACTCCCTTGGCGCACCAGTGGCGGGGATAGCAAATACAACGAGATCGCCCGACTCCGTCGCAACGGCCAGATCGCTTCCGACCATGCCTAGATCCGAATAGTTGGGAATCGCAAGAGAAGAAATTTTCCTCGGAGCATCCGGATCCGAAATGTCAAAGATCGTGATTTCTTCGGCTCCCACGATCAGCAGGTTGTCGCTAGTCATGAGCCTGCGAATCTGGCCCGTGATTTCAAATGGCGTGCCGATACCTTCGTGCTCGGGGTACTCAGGCTGGACGATTGCCACACTGGGCATACTGCATACCATGGCCAAGAGAACAAAGCAGATCCTCTTCACATGACGCGCACATACGAATGAAGAGACGCCTTGAACATCAGAACTGATCACGGTGAACCTCCACTTCGACAACAAGACCCGGTGCCCCGAGGATTCGGGATGGTCGAAATCCCCCGCTATTTCGCCTGCCATTCCATAGTGACAGCCATCTGGGACTCCTCGATTGTCCCTGCCTGCCTTCCGAAAGTCAATCGTTCCGCCCCGGCCCGGCCGCCTGTTCCATCTCTCACCTATCGGTAGTCGTGGTCGCCCTGTCGGGCCGAACGCCAATTGAGGCCGGCAGGGACTTGCGCCGGCGCAAGTCCCAACGGATCCGGCCTGGACCAGACGGGAGACACTCAGCGGCAGAAAATAAGCACGATCATCTGCGCCACCGCGATGCGCGCCAGCATCGTCAGCGGGTAGACCGAGGCGTAGGCGACGTTCGGGGCGTCCGAGCCGGTGATCGTGCCGGCGAAGGCCAGGGCGGGCGGGTCGGTCATGCTGCCGGCCAGGAGGCCGCACAGGTTCAGGTAGTTCAGGCGCATGAAGCGGCGCGCGATGAGCGCCACCAGCAGCAGCGGCACCAGCGTGACAACCACGCCCATCCCCATCCAGAGGAAGCCCTGCCCGCTCATGAGCGTGGCGACGAACTGCTCGCCGCTGCGCAAGCCCACGCAGGACAGGAACAGGACGATGCCGAACTCGCGCAGCAGCACATTCGCGTTGACCGGCATGTACCACAGCAGCGGGCCCACCGAGCCGATGCGGCTGAGCACGATGGCGACGACCAGCGGGCCGCCGGCCAGGCCCAGGCGCACCGGCACCGGGATGCCCGGGATGGCGAACGGGATGCCGCCGAAGAGCACGCCCAGGCAGATGCCCAGGAAGACCGGGATCAGCTTGGTGTGGTTCAGCTGCGTGACCGAGTTGCCGAGCGCCTTCGAGGCGCTGTCCAGCGCGGCCTGCGTGCCGACCAGGTGCACCATGTCGCCGAACTGCAGGCGCACGTCGACGGCGCCGCTGATCTCGAGGTCGGCGCGCGTCAGGCGCGCGACGACCGCGCCGTGCACCGACTCCAGGGCGAGTTCGCCGACGTGCTTGCCCAGCACCTCGCGCCGCGTGACGATGACGCGCGTGTGCTTGACGGGGCCGGGCAGGTCCATCAGGTCCTCGTCGCTGCGGCTGCCGACGATGACGCGCAGCTTCTCGAGGTTCTCCGGCGTGCCCACGGCCAGCACCTGGTCGCCCAGGCCCAGCACGGTGTCCAGCGACGCCGTCTCGGCCTCCTTGCGGTCGGCGCGGCGGATGCGCGACAGCACGACCTGCAGTTCCTCGCGCCCGGGCACGGCGCGGATGGGCAGCCCGACCAGGTTCGGGTTCTCGACCACCAGGCTCAGGGTCTCCATCGCGCGACGGCCGGCCTGCTGGTCTTCACGGAACGCGGCCGTCTCGGCCGGCAGGCTGATGCGGCCCAGCCAGCGCACCAGCAGCATGGCGATGATGATGCCGAGGATGCCGAACGGGTAGCACACCGCGTAGCCGAGGCCCGGCGACGCCACGCGCGCCTCGGGCGCGCCGATGCTCTTGAGCGCCTGCTGCGCCGCGCCCAGCGACGGCGTGTTGGTGGTGGCGCCGCTGAAGATGCCGACGCCGGCCGCGAGGTCGACCTTCAGCCACAGGCACAGCGCGACGGTGGTGACGGCGCCCACGACGACGACCGCCATCGCCAGCAGGTTCAGGGGCAGCCCGCTGCGCCGCAGCGAGGTCAGGAAGCTGGGCCCCACCTGGATGCCGATGGTGTAGACGAAGATGATGAGCCCGAACTCCTGCAGGAACCCTCGCACCTCGGGGTCGATGTTCAGCCCGAAGTGCCCGCAGGCGATGCCCACGAAGAGGGTGCCGGCGATGCCCAACCCCAGCCCCCGCACCTTCAGGCTGCCGAGGGCCAGGCCCAGAGCGGCGACGGCGCAGAGCACGAGCATGCCCTGCGCGACGTGATTGGTCAGGAGTGGAGCCAGCCAGTTCATGCCAAAAAAGAAACAACCTGAAGGTGCAAAGGTCAACCTGCGGCAACTATATAATGGGTAGGTATTTAGGACGTATTTTCGCAATTGTCATGTACACAATTCCGCAATTATCGATAAAGAACCCCTCAAATGCGCCGAAACCGATGGCCCTGCCCGCATCCCGGCAGGGTTTCGCTTGTCGAACAGGAGGCAGGATCCATGACGCGCAGAATCACGGCGGGACTGGTCGGCGCGCTGCTGTTGGCGGCGGCGCTGGCACACGCGGCGGAACCCAAGGGCACCCTCAGCGCCCCGGACGCCCTGGCCAAGCTGGCCAAGGGCAACGCCGCCTTCGTGGCCACGACCCTGAAGCATCCCGACCAGACCGAGGCCCGGCGCACCAAGGTCGCCGCGGGCCAGAACCCGTTCGCGATCATCCTGTGCTGCTCGGACTCGCGCGTGCCGCCCGAGGTGATCTTCGACCAGGGCCTGGGCGACCTGTTCGTCGTGCGCGTGGCGGGCAACGTGGCCGACGACCTGGGCATCGCCAGCGTCGAGTACGCGGCCGAGCACCTGGGCACGCACCTGGTGGTCGTGCTGGGCCACTCGCGCTGCGGCGCGGTGACGGCGGCCGTGAAGGGCGACGCGCTGCCCGGCCACCTGCTGAACCTGATGGAGGCGCTGGAGCCGGCGGTCGCCGCGACCAAGGGGCATGCGGGCGATCCCGTGGCCAATGCCGTGTGGTCGAACGTCCTGCAGACGGCGGCGCAGCTGCGCGAGAGCAAGCCGATCCTGGCGGAGCTGGTCGAGAAGGGCAAGCTGACGGTCGTCGGCGCCAACTACGACCTCGACACCGGGGCGGTCGAGTTCTACGAACAGCCGGCGGCGGCGGCCGAGGGCGCGGCGATCCAGTAGGGTTTCCTGACAGACTAAAGGGCCGGGGCGCAACGTCGATACGATGGCGAGGCATCTTGTGCCCGGCCCGGCCGGGCGGCACCATCACGGAGGCTGGTCCATGCGTTTGCGAATCCTGATCCCGGCGTGCGCCGTCCTCTGCCTTGCCGCCGGCGGCGCCCTGGCCGCCCACGAGGAAGGCGTCCCGGCCGACGAGGCGCTGGCGCAGATGCTCGAGGGCAACGGCCGCTTTGTGCAGGGCGTGCCGATCCACCCGGACCAGGACCCGGCGCGCCGGTTCCTGCTGGCGAAGGGACAGGCACCGCTGGCGGTCGTGCTGTGCTGCTCGGACTCGCGGGTACCGCCCGAGGTGGTCTTCGACCAGGGACTCGGCAGCCTGTTCGTGGTGCGCGTGGCCGGCAACGTCGCGGACGAGCTGGGCCTGGCCAGCATCGAGTACGCCGCCGAGCACCTCGGCGCGCGGCTGGTGATGGTGCTGGGACACGAGCGCTGCGGCGCCGTGACGGCCGCCGTCAAGGGCGGCGAGCTGCCCGGTCACCTGCCGACGCTGATGGAGGCGCTGCAGCCGGCGGTCGCCGGCAGCCGCGGCGCGCCCGGCGATGCCGTCGAGGGCGCCATCCGCGCGAACGTCGCGCTGACGTCGCAGCAGTTGCGCGACTCGGGCCCGGTGCTGTCGGGCCTGGTCGCGAAGGGCGAGCTGAAGGTGGTCGGCGCGCGCTACGACCTGGACACGGGCGTGGTCGAGGTCATCGACCCGGCGCCGCGCCCGGCGGCGCTCAGTGCCGAACAGGCGCTGGCGCGGCTGGTCGCCGGCAACGGCAACTTCGTCGCCGGCACGCCCTCGTTCCCCGACCAGGACCCGACGCGGCGCGGCGCACTGGCCGGCGGACAGGTGCCGTTCGCGATCGTGCTGTGCTGCTCGGACTCGCGCGTGGCGCCCGAGGTGGTCTTCGATCAGGGCCTGGGCGACCTGTTCGTCGTGCGCGTGGCCGGCAACGTGGCGAACCCGATCGGCATCGCCAGCCTGGAGTACGCCGCCGAGCACCTGGGCACGCGCCTGGTCGTCGTGCTGGGGCACGAGCGCTGCGGCGCCGTGACGGCGGCGGTCAAGGGCGGCGAGCTGCCCGGCCACCTGCCGGCGCTGATGGAGGCGCTGCAGCCGGCCGTGGCCGAGCATCGCGAGGTGCGCGGCGACCCGGTGGAGGGCGCGATCCGCGCGAACATCGACCTGACCGTGGAGCAGCTGCGCGAATGCGGGCCGATCCTGTCCGAGCTGGTCGAGAAGGGTGAACTGAAGGTCGTCGGCGCGCGCTACGACCTGGACTCGGGGGGCGTCGAGTGGATCGAGGCGGCGGGCGCCGAGGCGAAGCCGTCGCACGCGACAGCAGCGGCGCCGCACGCCGCACCGGCGATGCACGCAGCGCCCGCGGTTCATGCGACGCCGGCGGCGCACCACTGAAGACGGGCGTCAGGAGAGCTTCTTCACCACCGCGGCGATCACGGCCAGGTAGACGGCGAACGCGGCGACATAGACGATCGCGCCCACGATGACGCCCGTGATCGCCGCGCGCCGCGATGATCGCGCGCGCAGCGGCGACGCCTGCCGCCACGCGTACCACAGGGCGAACCCCACGACCGGGAACAGGAACGCCAGCACCGCGATGCCGCCACTGGGCTTGTCGGCCGCAGCCTCGCGCACGATGGGTCCCGGTCGCGTGACGGCGCACTGCGGGCACGCCGGCACGCCTTCGGACAACTGGGCGCCACAGTGGCTGCAGTAGGGCATGCGTCGCAACTCCTTTGTCCCCAGGGCGCCGGCGATGGGTGCGCCCCGAGTATCCCCACCACGCGACCGGAAGTCAATCGGCCCCGACCCGGTCGACAGCGCCGCCGCCCGTGCCAAACGTCCAGGTCGTCGCCGGCGCCAGGACCTGGTTCGCCAGCCGCGGCCGTGACGACCACGGGCGACCACGGCCCGCGGACGGCAGTACGTTGGCTCCCATCGACATGCCACGAGGCGCCTCCCCGGCGCGGCAAACGCGCATGCCCTGGCCCTGTACATCCGCGCCGGTTTCTCCTACGATGGCCGCAGCCGCGAAACATCTCGCGGCCACGTCAGTCGCCGGGGCGTTCACGCGCCCCCTCGAGCATGGCAGGTCAGGTGGGCATGAAGGCCACGACATCCCGCTCGCTATCCCCGGTTCTCCGGACGGCCCCGGCCGGCAGCCATTGCCCGGCCGAAGGAGGAGGATCGTGACGCAATCGTCGCGAACAGGCGCCACCCCCCAGGAAAGCAACGACCCCCACCTCACGCTTCACGGCGACGCGGGCTGCGAAGACGCGCTGGCGATGATGCTGCAAAGGGCGGCGGCATTCGAGCACTGCGCGCACGGCATCGCCCTGGGGCAACCGGGCTCCAACCGGATCATCGCCTGCAATCGCGCCTTCGCCTCGATGCTCGGCGGCACGGCGGATGAGATCTCCGGCCGCCCGATCCTGAGCGTGTATGCGCCCGAGGAGCACGAGCGGGTCCTGCAGTGCATCGCCGAGGCCGACCGTGTCGGCAAGGTCCGCTACGAGAGCCGCCTGGTCAGGATGGACGGCTCCACCATCCCGGCGCAGATGGACGTGGTCACCGTGCGCGACGAGAGCGGGACGGTGCTCTACCGCGTGGCCACGGCGCAGGACATCACCGAACGCAGGCAGGCCGAGGAAGCGCAGAGGAAGAGCGAGGAGCGCCTGAAGTTCGCGCTGGAGACCAACGAGCTCGGCGCCTGGTCGCTTGATCCCGTCACCCGCGCCGCGACGCGGACCCTGGGTCATGCCCGCATCTTCGGCTACGATTCCATCGACGCCGAGTGGGGCCTGGACCAGTTCCTGGCGCACGTCGTCCCTGCAGACCGCGAGCGGGTCCGGCAGGCCGTCCAGGGCATGCTGCACACGACGGAGAACTGGAGTTTCGAGTGCCGGATCCGGCGCGCCGACGGCGCGGAGCGCTGGATCCTCGTCTCCGGGGGGCTCGAGCGCGACACCGCGACGGGTTCATCCCGGACCGTCTACGGCATCACGGAGGACATCACCGAGCGCAAGGCGGTCGAGCAGTCGCTGGCCGAGACCGGGCATTTCCTGCAGAAGCTGGCCGACAGCGTGCCTGCGGCGGTGGCGTACTGGCTGCCCGACCTCACCTGCCTGTTCGCGAACATCCAGGCGCACAAATGGTACGGCTGGCAACCGGGCCTCCTGAAGGGCAAGTCGGTGCGCGAGTTCCTCGGCGAGGAGCGCTACCTGGGATCCAGGGAGTACCTGGAGGGCGTGCTGCAGGGCCGGCCACAGCGGTTCGAGCGCGAACTGGTCATGGGTGACGGCACGGTCATCAACGCATGGGTCCAGTACATCCCGGACATGACGAACGGCGTGATCCAGGGCTTCTTCGTGCTGGTGTCCGACGTCACCGAGGTCAAGCGCGCCCAGAAGGCGCAGGGCGAGCTGGCGGTCCAATTGCAGCAGGCCCAAAAGATGGAAGTCATCGGCCGGCTGGCCGGCGGCATGGCGCACGACTTCAACAACAAGCTGATGGTCATCCTGGGCTTTGCGGAACTCGCCCAGATCAACAAGGACAGCCAGCCCCACCTGCTCGAGCAATACCTCGACCAGATTGCCCTGGCCGCTCGCCACTCGCGGGACATCACGATGCAGTTGCTGGCCTTCTCGCGCCAGCAGGTCGTGACGCCCCAGGTCATCGACCCGAACGGTTGCATCCGCGATGCGCTGAAGTCTCTGGGCCGGATGATCGGCGAGAACATCAGCTGTCGGCTGGAGGCGGGCGAGGGAACCTGGCCGATCCTCGTCGACCCGGCGCAATTCGACCAGATCATCATGAACATGGCGATCAACGCCCGCGACGCGATGCCCGACGGCGGCGAGTTCCGCATCCTGACGGACAATGTCGCCGCGGAAGCGCTGCCATGCGAATTGATGTACCCGCTGGAGCCGGGGGACTACGTGCGCGTCAGCTTCTGTGATTCCGGCTCCGGGATCGACGAGGACACGCTGCCCCACATCTTCGAGCCCTTCTTCACGACCAAGGACAGCGGCAAGGGCACGGGCCTGGGACTGGCGACGATCTACGGCATCGTCATGCAGAACCAGGGCGGCATCCACGTCAGCACGACGCCGGGCCGCGGCACGCGCTTCGACGTCTACTTCCCGCGCCGCGACAACGTCGCGGCCCCGGCCGCGGCGAGCGACGAGGCCATGATCAAGGGCTCGGGAACCGTCCTGGTGGTGGAGGACGAGGCGGCGGTGCGGAGCGTCAGCGCCCGGTACCTGCGCAAGCTCGGCTACCAGACCGTCGAGGCGGCGACGCCGACCGAGGCGCTCACGGTGGCCGCGGACGTCACCGTGGGCCTGGACCTGGTGCTGACGGACGTCGTCCTGCCGGAGATGAGCGGGGTCAAGCTGGCGCAGCAGATCTGCGCCCTGCGGCCGGGACTTCCGGTCATCTTTGCCACCGGCTACGCCGGCGACCACGACGAGCTTGCCCAACTGGGCTCGGATCGCGTCGTGCTGCAGAAGCCGTTCGACCTGAAGCGGCTGAGCGACGCGCTCAAGGCGCAGTCCGGCCGGTCGCCGGCAAAGTGCGGCGACGGCGCCTAGTCCTTCAGCTTGTCCGCGAACTTCTCGCGCAGCTTCTGGATCTTCGGGTTGATGACGACCTGGCAGTAGCCTTGTGTGCGATTGTTGTCGTAGTAGTCCTGGTGGTAGTCCTCGGCGACGTAGAAGGGCGCGTCGCCGGCCAGCTCGGTGACGATGCGGCTCTTGAAGACCTTGTCCTTCGTCAGCTCGGCGATCATGGCCTCGGCCTCGGCGCGCTGCGCGGCGTCATGGCAGAAGATGACCGAGCGGTACTGCGTGCCGACGTCGGCGCCCTGGCGGTTGGGCGTGGTCGGGTCGTGCATCGCGAAGAAGACGGTCAGGATGTCCTTGTAGGTGATGACCGCCGGGTCGAAGGTGACGCGCACGACTTCGGCGTGCCCCGTCTCCCCCGTGCACACTTCCTTGTAGGTGGCCGGCCCGTCGCCGCCCGCGTAGCCGGACTCGACCTTCTCGACGCCCTTCAGGCGCTGGAAGGTGGCGTCCAGGCACCAGAAGCAGCCGCCGCCCAGCACCGCCTGTTGACTCGTCGATCCCGCCATGGCGCCCGTCCCTCCGCAAGCGACCGCCAGGAAGACCAGGGCGGCCGTGATGGTTGTCTTGCTCATGTGTCGACCTCGCCGGCTGCGAACGTGTTGCGCCCCAACATCGCGACGTTCCGGACGCGCCGCCAGCAGGGGCCGGCGGCGGCCGGTCGGTGGCCGTGGAGCTATATTATGCCCCACCACGTCGGGAGGTTCCGGCATGGCACATCGATCCCTGACGGCGGGCTTCGCCGTGCTGCTGTCGGCCTGGGCGAGCGGCCTCGGTGGGGACGCGGGCGGCGATGCCTACGCCGCGGCCCGGGCGGCGCCTGGGAGTCCCGCGCGGTGCTGGCGGTCAGGTTCGTCCCGCTGACCGGCGAGGGTGTCGGGTCGGTGCGCAATTTTGCGGATTGATGACTTGCGCCGGCGCAAGTCCGGGGCCCGCAGCACGGGCGCCGATGCCCGGTTGTGGATCGGCCGCACCTCTGCTACATATGCCATGCACGGCCCGCGCTCCCGCCATCCAGCCCACAGGACGGACCATGAAGCACGACGTGATCGCCGTCATCGACTTCGGCGGCCAGTA
>CAINDZ010000174.1 GCA_903847545.1 uncultured bacterium
CTCGGCCTGCAGGCGGGGCGCTACGGCGGGTTCCGCTATGACAAGGCAAAGGTGCCGCAGGCACGGGGACTGCCGGATGTCACCCGTGACGGCTGGCACCTCTGGGTCGATGCGCTGGCGCTGTTCGGCCGCGACTAGTCGTCGGCCTTGGCCGCCAGCCGCAGCGTCGGGTGCAGGCTGACGTCGAACACGCGGTGCTTGCCGTCGCGCACCAGGCGGATGCGCTCCACGCTGGCGCGGATGCCGGCCAGGGCCACGGTGATCTCGAAGTTCTTGTAGCGGAAGCCGAAGTTGCGGAGCTTCTGCATGGCCGCGACCAGCTTGCGCTCGGACTCGAGCATCTGCTTCTGCCCGAGCAGCTGGAACCCCTCGCAGGTCTCGAGCAGGCCCATCCAGAACAACTCGTCCCGGCCCTGGGCGGTGGCCAATCCCTCGGCAGCCAGCTTCGCGGCCTGGTTGAAGTTGCGGTTGTTGAACGCGCTGACGGTCCTGTTCAGGATGTCGCTCATGCCGGATCCCCCTCCTGGTGCGGAGGGGCCGGCCCTCCGCCTAGTCTTCTTCCTCGTCCTCGAAGTCGAGGTAGCGGTTCGCTTCCTCTTCGAACGCGAACCTCGTCTTGTCCTCGATGCGGTCGACGTACAGCACGCCGTCGAGATGGTCGCACTCGTGCTGGATGACGATGGCCGGGAAGCCGTCCAGGTCGAAGTCGACCTGTTTGCCGGTCTCGTCGTACGCCTTGACGTTCACCTTGTCGGGCCGCTCGACCCAGCCGCGCAGCCCCGGCACCGACAGGCAACCCTCGTACATCCCCAGCGGCTTCGCGCCCGGCCGCACCGTGATCTCCGGGTTGATCAGCACCCGGAACTTCGGCCGCCCGCCGCGATCCGCCTCGCCCCCGGCGATGACCAGCTGCACCGGCTGGTGCACCTGCGGCGCCGCCAGCCCCACGCCCGCGTACTCGGCCATCGTCTCGTACATGTCCCGGATCAGCCGCTGCACTTCCGGCCCCTGGATCATCTCCGGGGCGATGGCGGTGCACTTCTGACGCAGGACCGGGTGCCCCATGCGGGCGACCTTGAGAATGGCCATGACGGCGAGCCTCCTGACGAACCGGGTGATGGTCGGGTCTTCGTTCGGCCCCACCATAAACCGCATTCGCCGGGCTGGCAAAACCCCGGTTGCAGGACACTCACTGCAAGACACGCGCCGCCCCAATCCGGCCGTCCGGGGCCGAATCGGCCCTTCCCCGGCTGCGGGGGCAGGAAGTTCCGTCCCGGGACCCCGGCACGATCTTCCGCGCGGGGCAAGGGGGACTTGCGCCGGCGCAAGTGGCGGTGCCATGGTCGCCATCGCGGCCATAACTGATTTAAATACAACACATTGTAATTTATGTGGCGTATATGGCCAAATCGCCATATGATTCCACCCATGAACACATTCCCGGATACCACGCCGCCCGCCCCGCCGGGCGTCCCGACGGCCACGGCGGCACCCGCGCCCCTCGCGGCCTACCGCCGCCAGGCCCGCGTCCTGAAGGCGCTGGCCAACGAGTCGCGCCTGCTCATCGTCGACCGGCTCGGCCGCGGCGAGAGCAGCGCCGGCGACCTCGTCCAGCTGGTCGGCCTGGACCAGACCACCGTCTCCAAGCACCTGGCCGTCCTGCGCGCCCACGGCATCGTCGAGGACCGCCGCGAGGGCAACACGGTCATCTACCGCCTGCTGACGCCCTGCGTGCTCAACTTCCTCAGCTGCTCCCTGCAGGTGCTCGAGGAACGGCGATGAAGCTGCGCCGCTGGTTCGTGCTGCCGCCGCTGCTGGTGATCTGGGTGATCGCCTACCGCGTGCTGAAGCCCGCCGCCGAGTGGTTCACCTACCAGCTGTGCGGCCTGGACCCCGCCACCCACCTGGGCCAAAGCGTGGCCTTCTTCGTCTATGACGCACCCAAGGTGATGATGCTCCTGGTGCTGGTCGTCTTCGGCGTCGGCATCGTGCGCACCTTCTTCACGCCCGAGCGCACGCGCCGCACGCTCGCAGGCAAGCGCGAGACCGTCGGCAACGTCATGGCCGCGCTGCTGGGCGTGGTGACGCCGTTCTGCTCGTGCTCGGCGGTGCCGTTGTTCCTGGGCTTCGTCGAGGCGGGCGTGCCGCTGGGCGTCACGTTCTCGTTCCTGATCTCGGCGCCGATGGTCAACGAGGTCGCGCTCGTCCTGTTGTTCGGCCTCTTCGGCTGGAAGGTCGCCGGCCTCTACCTGGCCACCGGCCTGCTCATCGCGATCGGCGCGGGCTGGGTGCTCGGCCGCCTGCGCCTGGAGAAGCACCTCGAGCCGTGGGTCCTCGAGACCCGCCTGGCCGCGGCCACCCCCGCGGAAGCGCGCCTCGGCTGGAACGACCGCCTCGATCACGCCCAGCAGGCCGTGCGCGAGATCGTCGGCAAGGTCTGGTTGTTCGTACTGGCCGGCATCGCCGTCGGCGCCGCCATCCACGGATATGTTCCGGACGGCCTGATGGCCGGCATCATGGGCCGCAACGCCTGGTGGTCGGTGCCCGCCGCGGTGCTGGTCGGCGTGCCGATGTACTCGAACGCCGCCGGCATCATCCCCATCGTGCAGGCGCTGCTGGAAAAGGGCGCCGCGCTGGGCACCGTGCTGGCGTTCATGATGGCCGTCATCGGCCTGTCCCTGCCCGAGATGGTGATCCTCCGCCGCGTGCTGCGACTGCCGCTCATCCTGGCGTTCGTCGGCGTGGTGGCGAGCGGCATCCTGGTCGTGGGCTACTTGTTCAACCTCGTCTTTTGAAGGGGCGCGTGATGAAGATCCAGGTCCTGGGCACCGGCTGCGCGAAGTGCAGCGACCTCGTGACCCGCACCGAGGCGGCGCTGAAGCGACTGAATCTCGACACGCCGGTCGAGAAGGTTTCCGACATCCGCGAGATCATGGCCTTCGGCGTGATGAGCACGCCGGCGCTGGTCGTCGACGGCAAGGTGTGTTTCTCCGGCCGCGTGCCGAACGTCGATGAACTGGCGAAGATCATCGCTTCCTAGAGGAGTGACCAACATGTGCAAGACCCTGCTGCTCTCGTTGCTGTTGCTGTGTGTCGCGGCCGGCGCCGCCATGGCCGCCGATCAGGCGCCCCTGCCGCGGCTGGTCGACTTCGGCGCCAACAAGTGCCCGAACTGCAAGAAGATGATGCCCGTCCTGAAGCAGCTGCGCGAAGACTACAAGGACATCGTGACGGTCGACTTCGTCGACGTCTGGAAGGACACCGATGCCGGCAAGCCCTACGGCATCCGCCTGATCCCGACGCAGATCGTCTTCGACGCCGCCGGCAAGGAGGTTTTTCGCAACGAGGGATTCCTCTCGCGCGAGGAGATCGACAAGGTCTTCCAGGAGAAGCTGGGCGTTGTCCCGGTGAAAGCGAAGACGGACTGATGTCCTGGACCGAACAGGCCGCCGAGGCCCTGGCCCGCGTCGTCGAAGGCAGCGCCGCGCTGGCGCCGCTCGCCGCCTTCCTGGGCGGCGCGCTGACCGCGTTGAGCCCGTGCGTGCTGGCGATGGTCCCGCTGATGATCGGCGTCACGGCGGGTCTGGCCGGCAGCGCCATCGAGGGGGCGCCCCGGCGCCGCGTCTGGCCGCGCACCCTGGGCTACTCGCTGGTCTTCGTCGCCGGCTTCTCGCTGGAGCTGGTCCTGATCTTCATCATGGCCGGCCCGCTGGTCGGCCTTCTGGGCGCCGCCTGGTGGAAATACGTGCTGGGCGCGATCTGCGTGCTGCTGGGCGTGCACCTGCTGGGCCTGCGAAACGTGCCTTCGATTCCCGTCCCGCAGCGCCTGACCCGCACGGCCGGCCTGGCCGGCGTGCTGCTGCTGGGATTCCTGTTCGGCCTGGTCTCGCTGCCCTGCACCGGCCCGGTGCTGCTGCTGCTGGTCGGCCTTGTCCCGCAGGTCGGTGCCGCACGCGCAGGCACGCTCCTGTTCCTGTACGGCCTGGGACACTGCCTGCTGCTGATCGCGGTGGGCACCTCGGTCGGCCTGGCCGGCACGCTGATCAACTCGACCCGCCTCAACAACGCGGCCCGCCGTCTCCGCCAGGGCGCCGGCGTTCTCGTCCTGGTCGCGGGCGCCTGGCTCGCCCTGAGGTGACGCCATGAAGCGCCTGTCGTTCCTGGACCGCTACCTGACGCTGTGGATCTTCCTGGCGATGGCC
>CAINDZ010000175.1 GCA_903847545.1 uncultured bacterium
AACTGGCCGCCACGCTTGTGGCCGAGCGGCCCGGGCTGCGCGTGCTGTTCATCTCGGGGTATGCGGGCGAGGCAGCGGACCTGCGCGAGGTGACGGGCGATGCAGCCGACTTCCTGCAGAAGCCGTTCCGGCCCGAGTCGCTGACCCTGCGCGTGCGCGCGCTGCTCGACCGCGGGAAGCGCGCGGCCGGCGCGATCACCGGTGGCGGGGCGCCGGCCTAGGTTCTAGCCATCCAGCCGCTGGCGCACCACGCGCATCAACTCGCCCATCGGGTAGGGTTTCTGCAGGAACGACCACGCCGGGTCCAGCGGCGCCTCGCCGATCGCGGTCTCCGGGCAGTAGCCGCTGGCGCAGACCACCTTCAGTTGCGGACGGCGCGCCACCAGGCGCTGCGCCAGGTCGCGGCCCGAGACGGGCCCCGGCATCACCAGGTCGGTCAGCAGCATGTCGGGCAGCGTGGTCAGCGTTTCCCACGCCGCCAGCGCGGCCGCGCCCGAGGCCGCGGCCACGACGTGGTAGCCCTGCCGCTCCAGCGCCAGCGTCGTCAGCGCGCGCACGGCATCGTCGTCCTCGACCACCAGGATCGTCTCGTGGCCCACGGTCGTGCCGCCCGTCTCGGCGGGCGCAGTCGCGGCCGCGGCCGTCGCCCCCGCCAGCGCGGGCAGGTAGACGCGGAACGTGGCACCGCGGCCGATCGCGGTGTCCACCTCGATCCAGCCGTGGTGCTGCTCGACCACGCCGAACACGATCGCCAGCCCCAGCCCGGTGCCCTTGCCCACTTCCTTGGTGGTGAAGAAGGGCTCGAAGATGCGCGCCACGTCGGCCTCGGCGATGCCGCACCCGGTGTCGGACACCTGCAGGCAAACGAAGTGGCCGGGCGTCGAGCGCGGGTGCGCCGTGGCGTCGCGTTCGGCGAACAGCACCTCGTGCAGGTCCACCGTCAGGCGGCCGCCGCCCGGCATGGCATCGCGCGCGTTGACGGCCAGGTTCATCAGCACCTGTTCCATCATGCCCGGGTCGGCCTTCACGCGCGGCAGCCCGGCCGCCAGGCGCTCCTCCAGCACGATGTTGTCGCCCAGAACGCGCCGCAGCATGCCCGCCATCGGCGCCAGCACCGTGCGCAGGTCCAGTTCGGCGTCCTGCTTCACGCGCCGGCGGCTGAACGTCAGCAGCTGCCGGGTCAGGTCGGCGCCGCGGCGCGAGGCGCCCATGATGTGCTCGAGGCCGGTGCGCACCGCCGCGTCCAGTTGCGCATCGTCCATCAGCAGCGAGGCCTGCATCTCGATCACCGCGAGCAGGTTGTTGAAGTCGTGCGCGATGCCGCCGGCCAGCTGCCCGACGGCCTCCATCTTGTGCGACTGGCGGAACTGTTCCTCCAGCTGACGGCGCTCGGTGACGTCCTCGGCCACGCCGGCGATACGTCGCACGATCCCCGAGGCGTCGCGTACGGCGAACGCGCGGTCCTTGATGCGGCGCACGGCCTGGTCCGGCAGCACGACGCGGAACACGACC
>CAINDZ010000176.1 GCA_903847545.1 uncultured bacterium
CGCCGAGATGCTGCTGGACGGCGAGACCATCCTCGAGGCGCGCACCGAGATCGGCTACATCCACCGCTGCTTCGAGAAGGAGGCGGAGGACCACACCTGGGCGCAGGTGATGCCGTACACCGACCGCCTGAACTACTGCTCCGCGATGCTGAACAACTCCATCTACGCCGCGGCGGTCGAGAAGCTGCTGGGCGTGGAGGCGACGCCGCGCTGCCAGGCCATCCGCGTCATCGTCAGCGAGCTGGCGCGCATCATCGACCACCTGGTCTGCGTCTGCGCCAACCTGGTCGACATCGGCGCCCTGACGAACTACTGGTACCTGTACAACATCCGCGAGAGCATCTACCAGTCGCTCGAGAAGCTGTGCGGCTCGCGCCTGACGACGAACTATGCGCGCATCGGCGGGCTCAGCCACGACCTGTACCCGGAGTTCGCCGCCGAGATCCGCGCGAAGCTCGACGAGCTGATGGCCGGCCACACCGACGTGATGAAGCTCATCGCGCGCAACCGCATCTTCCTGGACCGCACCGTCGGCGTGGGCGCCGTCAGCCGGGCCGACGCGCTCAGCTTCGGCTTCACCGGGCCCTGCCTGCGCGCGACCGGCCTGGACTGGGACCTGCGCAAGGCCGCGCCGTACTCGGGCTACGAGCAGTACTCGTTCGAGATCCCGACCGGGCGCAACGGCGACACCTACGACCGCATCATGGTGCGCATGGCCGAGATGGTGCAGAGCCGCTCGATCGTGCTGCAGGCGCTGGACAAGCTGCCCGACGGCCCGGTCAACCTGGACGACCGCGCCATCACGCTGCCGCCCAAGCGCAACGTGTACCAGAGCATCGAGGGCGTGATGAACCAGTTCAAGCTCGTCTACGAGGGCATCCAGGTGCCCGCGGGCGAGGCGTACGGGTTCGGCGAGGGCGCCAACGGCGAGCTGGGCTTCTTCTGCGTGTCGGACGGCGGCGGCCATCCGTACCGCCTGAAGGTGCGGCCGCCGTGCTTCCCGATCTTCGCGTCGTATTCGCACATCATCCAGGGCGCGATGATCCCGGATGCGATCGCGATCCTGGGCAGCCTGAACATCATCGCCGGCGAACTCGACCGCTGAGCGCGACGCAACCGGCGGCCAGGTAATGATGGCCAAGACGTGGAGGCCCTGAACCGATGACACAGCGGATGGAAGACCAGGCCGGCTTCTCGCTCTCGCCGGCGGCGCTGGCGCGGATCGACGCCCTGGCCGCGCGCTACCCGACGAAGGCCAGCGCGCTGATGCCCTGCCTGTGGGTCATCATGGACGAGCTGGGCTGGGTGCCGCCCGCGGGCGTGGACCTGCTGGTGGAGAAGCTGGCGGTGACGCACGCGCGCGTGAACGAGGTCATCACGTTCTACACGATGTTCCGCGACACGCCGCAGGCGAAGTACACGCTGCAGGTGTGCCACAACATCTCGTGCCACGTGATGGGCTCGACGCCGCTGGTCAGGCACCTCGAGCAGCAGCTGGGCATCCCCAAGGGCGGCCGCACCGCCGACGGCCTGTTCCAGCTGGAGGGCGCCGAGTGCCTGGGCGCGTGCGGCATGGGCCCCTGCCTGCAGCTGGGCCGCCACCTGTACGAGAACGTGACGCCGGCCAAGGCCGATGCGCTCCTGGACAGCCTGCGCAAGGGCATCGTGCCGCGCGCGGACACCGATCGCGAAGGGGTGGACTGAGTTGAACCCTAACGACGTCGCGGGCCAGGCCGGCCCGAAGATCCTTTCCGCGCGCTTCGGCCGGCGGGACGGGCATCGCCTGCCGGTCTACGAGCAGGAGGGCGGCTACACGGCCCTGCGCAAGGTGCTCGGCGGCATGCAGCCGGACGAGGTCACGGCCCTGGTCAAGGACTCGGGTCTGCGCGGTCGCGGCGGCGCCGGCTTCCCGACCGGCACCAAGTGGGGCTTCGTGCCCAAGGGCGCCGACCAGGTCTACTTCTTCGTCAACGCCGACGAGTCCGAGCCCGGCACCTTCAAGGACCGCTTCCTGCTGGACTACGACCCGCACCAGACCATCGAGGGCACCATCATCAGCTGCTTCGCGGTGCGGGCGAGCCTCGGGTTCATCTACATCCGCGGCGAGTTCGGCTGGTTGATCGACCGCGTGCAGAAGGCCGTCGACGAGTGCTACGCGGCGGGCTACCTGGGGAAGAACATCCTGGGCAGCGGCTACGACCTGGACATGATCGTGCACAAGGGCGCGGGCGCCTACATCTGCGGCGAGGAGACGGGCCTGATCAACTCGGTCGAGGGGCGCAAGGGCCAGCCGAGCATCAAGCCGCCGTTCCC
>CAINDZ010000177.1 GCA_903847545.1 uncultured bacterium
GCTTGGGGTCGAGCATGTTCCGAGGTCCTCCACGCCCGGCGCGCCGCCAGCGGCGCCACCGGGTCGATGCGAAATGGATCTGCCGCGCCGCCCCCGGGGCGGCCACCCGGCCCGACGCCGTCTGGCGCCCGCCGGGTCTCCAGTCGGCATCATAGTAGAATCGTTGCGGGTTGCAAACAGGTCACTTGGGCGAATGGGGCCCCCGGCGAACGGCGCGTTGGACGCCCGCCGGAAACCCGCAGATCCGCGTCGGGACCCTGCGGCAACAAAACGGGCCGGCCCTCGGGAATGCCCAAGGCCGGCCGAAGCGGCGGCGGAGGTTCGGAATGGTTGGCGGGAAGATGATACCGATGATGGCGGGGTCGTGTCAAGCCCCGTCGCGCGGGGTGCCGGCCGGCCTGCGATCTGTCAGGCCTGACCGGCCTGCGCGCGCAGGCCCGTTCAGTCGCCGCCGGCCTCTTCCCAGACGCCCATCCCCAGGTACTTGCGCAGGCGCCGCTCGAGCAGCTCGCCGGCCGGCAGCGGCTCCAGCTCGGCCAGGGCGTCGAGCACGACGGCCTTGACCGCCATCGCGATCGCCTTGTGGTCGCGGTGCGCGCCGCCGATCGGCTCGGGGATCACGCCGTCGATGACGCCCAGTTCGAGCGCATCGACCGCCGTCAGCTTCATCGCCTTGGCGGCGTCCTTGCTCTTGGCCGGGTCGCGCCAGAGGATGGCCGCGCAGCCCTCGGGGCTGATGACCGAGTAGATCGAGTTCTCGAGCATGTACACGCGGTCGCCCACGCCCAGGGCCAGCGCACCGCCCGAGCCGCCCTCGCCCGTGACCAGGCAGATGATGGGCACCGGCAGGTCGGACATGTCGCGCAGGTTGCGGGCGATGGCCTCTGCCTGCCCACGTTCCTCGGCGCCCAGGCCCGGGTACGCGCCCGGGGTGTCGATGAAGGTGATGACCGGGCGCCCGAAGCGCGCCGCCATCTCCATCAGGCGCAGCGCCTTGCGGTAGCCCTCGGGGTGCGCCATGCCGAAGTTGCGGCGGATGTTGCTCTTGGTGTCGCGGCCCTTCTGGTGGCCGATGACCATCACCTTGCGGCCGCCCAGCGACGCCAGGCCGGCGACGATCGCCTCGTCGTCGCGGAACATCCGGTCGCCGTGGACCTCGATGTAGTCGGGGAACAGGTGGTGGATGTAGTCGTTGGTGGTCGGGCGCCGGGGATGACGGGCCAGCTGCACGCGCTGCCAGGGCTCGAGCTTGGCGAAGATCTCCTTGCCCAGCCGGCTGGCCTTGGCGCGCAGGCGCTCCACCTCGTCGCCGACGTCCATGCCGCGCACGGCGGCCGAATCCTGGAGGGTCTGGATCCGCTCCTCCAGTTCGACGATGGGCAGCTCGAAGTCGAGCCAGATCGATTTCTTCTTCCAGTCCATCCCACGCCTTCCGGCGGCCCGAGGGGCCCCGCCTGCCGCCGGCCCTGCCGGGGCCGTCCACCCGCGTTCGGGCGGGCCGAGCATACACAACCGGCTGTTCTGGGGGTACCGAAAACAGCCGGCCGTCGGGAGATTAAGTCACTCTGCCGCAGCGGTGTCAAGGCCGGGCTAGGCCCGGCTGAACCGCTGCCGGCGCTCGATGGCGGCGGGCAACTCGGCCCGGATCCGCAGGTCCACCACCCCGGGCAGGCCCCGCAGCAGCCGCAGGCTGGCCAGGGTCAGGGCCACGCTCCGGCCCTGGGACTTGATGAGCCACGACTTCCCGTCCCGCTCGACCTCGACCACCAGGGGCACCGGCCGGGCCAGCACCTCGGGACGGGCCAGTTCCGGGTCCGGGCCCACCGGGTCGAACGCCTCGGAGGCAGCTTCGGCACCGTCGGCGGCCCCGGTCCGGGCGGCGCCCTCGCCCCCGCGGGCCGGCGCCTCGGGCTTGTCCAGGTCGGGGTCGGGCTCGCTCAGGGGCCGCAGCGGGATCGCCGTCCCGAACTCGTCGAAGAGAGCCCCCAGCCGCTCCAGCCCCGCGCGCCCCGCCGCCTCCAGGTCGACCTTCACGTAGACCTCGCGCGACCAGGTGCCCATCACCTCGTCGATGCGGGTCATGCGGTCGACCACCAGCTCACGCGAGCCGTCGCTGCGCATCTGCACCCGCCCGCCGACCGCCAGGATGGTGTCGGCGCCGACCAGCCCCTGCACCTGGTCGTAGATGCTGGCGTAGATCACCAGGCCGATGGTGCCCTTCGCGTCCTCGAAGTGGGCGCGCGCGTAGACGCGCTTGTGCTTGTCGCGGTGCAGCGTGTGCGAGGTGATGATGCCGACCAGGTCGACCCAGGCTCCGTCGCCGGACTTGTTGGCGCCGGCGGTGAACCCGCACGGCAGGCCGGCGATGAGCTCGCGGTACTCCTGGAACGGGTGCCCCGACAGGAAGAAGCCCACGGCGTCGCGCTCGCGACCCAGCAGCACCAGCGGGTCGAACGGCGCGCACTCGGGCATGACCGGCCGCATCTGCCCCGCGCCGGCGCCGCCGAACAGCGAGGCCTGCCCGCCCGCGCGGTCGCGCGCCGACTTCTGGCCGAACGCGATCGCCCGGTCCAGGCTCATCAGCAGCTGCCGCCGGTGGCCGGGCAGCAGGTCCATGGCGCCGGCGTTGACCAGGCCCTCGAGCACCTTGCGGTTGACCTTCTGCAGGTCGACGTGCTCGCACAGGTCGAACAGGTCGGTGAAGTCGCGCCCCAGCTGGTCGCGGCAGGCGGCGATGACGTCGATGGCCGCCGCCCCGACGCCGCGCACGGCCCCGAGCCCGAACACGACCTGTCCGTCGCGCACGCCGAACTCGCTGCGCGGGCGGTTGATGTCCGGCGGCACGATGACCAGGCCCAGCGCCTTGCACTCGTCGATCAGCTGCGTGATGCGCTCGCTCTTGCGCATCTCGGTGGTCATCGTCGCGGCCATGAACTCGGCCGGGTGGTGCGCCTTCAGCCAGGCCGTCTGGATGGACAGGAGCGCGTACGCCGCCGAGTGGCTCTTGTTGAAGCCGTACTGGGCGAAGAACTCCATCTCCTCGTAGATCTCGCGGGCGGCGCGCTCGTCGTGGCCTCGGCCGGTCGCGCCCTCGATGAACTTCACCTTCAGGGCCGCCATGATGTCGGCCTTCTTCTTGCCCATCGCCTTGCGCAGCGTGTCGGCCTCGCCCAGCGTGAAGCCGCCCATCGCCGCGGCGATCTGCATCACCTGTTCCTGGTACAGGATGACGCCGTAGGTGTCGCGCAGGATGGGCTCGAGCACCGGGTCCTTGTACTGCACCTTCTGGCGCCCGTGCTTGCGCTCGACGTAGGCCTTGTCCATGTCCGCGCCCAGCGGCCCGGGGCGGTACAGCGCGCAGATGGCGGTGATGTCGTCCCAGCCGGTGGGCGCCATCTTGCGCACAAGTTCCTGCATGCCGCTGCTCTCGAGCTGGAAGATGCCGACGGTGCGGCCCTCCTGCAGCAGCTTGAACGTGGCCTCGTCCCCGGTCGGGATCTGCTCGGCGGTCAGGCGCGTGCCGGTCGACTCGGCGATCAGGTCGAGCGCCTTGTCGATCACCGTCAGCGTGCGCAGGCCCAGGAAGTCCATCTTGAGCAGGCCGAGGGCCTCACTCATCTTCATGTCGTACTGGACGGTGATGTCGCCCTTGGTGCTCCGGTACAGCGGCGCGTGCTCGACCAGCGGCGACGGCGTGATCAGCACGCCCGCGGCGTGGATGCCGGTGTTGCGGTTGAAGCCCTCGAGCACGAGCGCGTTGCGCAGCAGCATCGCGTGGGCCGGCGACTCGTTCGCGACCTCCTTCAGGCCCGGCGCCTCGTCGATGGCCTTCTGCAGCGTGATGCCGAGCTCCTCGGGCACCAGCTTGCTGATGCGGTCGCTGTCGGCGAACGAGAAGTCGAGCACCCGCGCGACGTCCTTGATCACCGCGCGCGCGGCCATGGTGCCGAAGGTGATGATCTGCGAGACGTTCTCGCGCCCGTACTTGCGCGCCACGTACTCGATGACGCGGCCGCGGCCCTCGAAGCAGAAGTCGACGTCGATATCCGGCATCGAGATGCGCTCGGGGTTCAGGAACCGCTCGAACAGCAGCTGGTGGCGGATGGGGTCGATGTCGGTGATGCCGATGCTGTAGCAGACCAGGCTGCCGGCCGCCGAGCCGCGCCCCGGTCCCACCGGGACGTTCATGCCGCGCGCGGCGTCGATGAAGTCCCAGACGATCAGGAAGTAGCCGGCGTAGCCCGTCTGGCGGATGACGCCCAGCTCGTACGCCAGGCGCTCCTCCAGCTCGGGCGTGATGGTGCCGTAGCGCTTCGGCAGGCCGGCGCGCGCCAGGTGCTCGAGGTAGTCGTCGGCGGTGGCGAAGCCGTCCGGCAGCGGGAACGCCGGCAGCAGCAGCTTGCCCAGCTCGAGCTCGAAGTCGACCTGGTCGGCCACGCGCAGCGTGTTGGCGACGGCCTCGGGCCAGTCGCGGAACAGCTCGAGCATCTGCTGCGTCGACTTGAAGTACACCTCGGGCGTGTTGCTGCGCCAGCGCGACGGGTCGTTGAGGGTCTTGCCCGTCTGCAGCGCCATGAGGATGTCGTGCGCCTCGTGGTGCTCGCGGTCCAGGAAGTGGCAGTCGTTGGTCGCGATGATCGGGCAACCGGTCTGCCGGGCCACCTCGGGCATCAGCTGGCGGATGCGTTCCTCTTCCGCAATGCCGTGGTTCTGGATCTCGAGGTAGTAGTGCTCGCGGCCGAGGATGTCGCGGTAGGCGCTGGCCGCCTCCACCGCCGCGGCGACGTTGCCCGAGCGCAGGTGGAAGTTGGGCTCGCCGCTCATGCATGCGGACAGGCCGATCAGGCCGTCGGCGTGCTGCGAGAGGATCTCGCGGTCGATGCGCGGGCGGTAGTAGAAGCCCTCGAGGTAGGCGGTCGAGGCCAGCTTGACCAGGTTGCGGTAGCCCGTCTCGTTCCGGGCCAGCAGCACCATGTGGTAGCTCTTGTTCTCGCGCTCGGCGGTCCGGTTGTGGCGGTCGCCGGCGATGTAGGCCTCCATCCCGATGATGGGCTTGATCTTCTGCTTCCGGCACTCCAGGTAGAACTCGACGGCCCCGAACATGTTGCCGTGGTCGGTGAGCGCCAGCGCCGGCTGCTCGTACTTCGCCGCGCGCTTCGCCATGTCGGCGGTCTTCTGCGCGCCGTCCAGCAGCGAGTAGTCCGAATGGTTGTGCAGGTGGACGAATGTCTCGGTCGCCATGTGCCGTTTCCGGAATGCCTTGCGGCGGCTGCTGGGTGGTCCCGGGACCGGGCGGGTCGGTGGCGCCGGGGGGCCGAAGATAACAGGAAACGACCGGGGCAACAACGGGGGCGGGAACCGCCCGGCGGACCTTGACCGCAGAGGATTTCCACTGCAAAGGCTCTTTCATGTGCGAATAGTTGCAAAATTCGTCTCGAATGTGTGTTATTATTCTCCAAATGGGACGGCGCGGACGACAACTCCGGCGCTGACCGGATATGTACATCCACCGGCCGTCGGGCGGCGCGGATCAGATGGCCCGATCGGCCCCAGCGGGAGATTCATGTCGTTGCATCGCCTTCTGTTCTGGGTCACGGCGCTGCTGCTGGCCGCCGCCCCGGCAGGCGCCCAGATCGTGTACGTTAATGAAGTCATGGCATCCAACACGGCCACGATTGTGGACGCATTCGGGGCCTACTCCGACTGGATCGAGATCCACAACGCCGGGGCCGCCACGGTGGACCTCACCGGGTACTACCTGACCGATGACCCCGCCCTGCCCGAGAAATGGCGGTTCCCTTCGGGAACCATCGCCCCGCAGGGATTCCTGCTGGTGTGGGCGACGGATCGGAACCTGGTCACGGCGGGTGGGCAACTCCACGCGAACTTCAAGCTCAGCGCGACCGGCGAACCCGTGCGCTTGACGCGCCCGGACGGCGTGTCCGTCGTCGACGAGGCGACGGCCCAGGCCCTGGCCACCGATGCCTCGCTGGCGCGCATGACCGACGGCGGCGCCGTCTGGAACGTGGTCACCGTGGCCACGCCGGGGACCTCGAACGCGCCGCCGGTGCCCAGCGTGCCGATGCCCGCGTTCTCGACCGCACCGGGCGCCTATGCCGCCCCGTTCGCCCTGGGGCTGGCCGTCGCCCAGGCGGGCGCCGTCATCCACTACACGCTCGACGGCAGCGAGCCGACGGCGGCCTCGCCGACCTACACCGGCCCGCTGACCCTGACCGACCGCGCCGGCGACCCCGCGGTGTACGCGCTCATCCGCACCAATCCCCTGACCAGCGGCCGCGAAGCCTGGCACTTGCCGCGCGGCGAGATCACCAAGATCAACGTCGTGCGCGCGCGCGCGTACGCCGACGGGTACCTGCCCAGCCCGATCCGCACGGGCTCGTTCGTGGTCGGCACGCGCCTCGCGGCCAACGGGCTGTACCCGGTCGTGTCATTGGTCACGCAGCCGGCGAACCTGTTCGCCAACGACATCGGGATCTACGTGCCCGGCAATACCTACACGACCGGCAACACCGGCAACTACTTCCAGGAGGGCTCGGCCTGGGAGCGGCCCGTGCATGTCGAGATCTTCAACCAGGACGGCTCGCTCGCCCTGGCGCAGGACACGGGCATGCGGATCTCGGGCGGCATGACCGTGGCCCTGCCGCAGAAGACGTTGAAGCTCTATGCGCGGGACGAGTACGGCACGCCCACGTTCAACCTCCCCCTGTTCCCGGACGTGCCCCTGTCGTCGTACAAGCGCTTCCGGCTGCGCAACAGCGGCAACGACTGGGGCCTGCGCGGATTCTGCGACCTGGCGAGCCACGAGATGTTCAAGTGCATGGGCATGGACACGCAGGCCGGGCGCCCGGTGATCCATTTCCTGAACGGCGAATACTGGGGCATGGCCAACCTCCGCGAGGAGTACAGCCGCTACTACTACGCGGGGCACTTCGACATGAATCCCGACGACGTCGTCGTCCTCGAGAACGACGGGACGGTCGACGACGGGCCGCTGGACGGCGCGACGCCGTATTTCGCCATGCTCGACTACATCGACCAGCACGACATGACGGACCCCGCGGTCTACGAGCACGTGGGCTCGCTGATGGACGTCGACAACTTCATCCGTTACTTCACGGCCGAGATCTACGTCGCCAACCGCGACTGGCCGGGCAACAACATCGTCTTCTGGCGGAAGAACACGGCGACCTACGACCCGACGGCGCTGCCCGGGCACGACGGGCGCTGGCGCTGGTCCTTGAAGGACCTGGACCTTTGCTGGGGCGACACGGGGCTGGACGCCCTCGGCCTGGCGATGGCGACGGACGGCCCGTATTGGCCCAATCCGCCCTGGTCGACGCGCCTGCTGCGCGGCCTGTTGCGGAACCCGACGTTCGAGCGGGACTTCATCAACAGCTTCGCCGACCACCTGAACACGACGTTCCAGCCGAGCCGGCTGCGAGCCATCATCGACCAGTACGCGGCGACGTACCGGCCGGGGAAGGCGGCCTGGCTGGCCCGCTGGGACCTGCCGGACGCGTTCGAGTCGACCGTGAACTCGATGAAGACGTTCACGCTGTACCGCCAGGCGGCGCAGCGCGGCAGCATCGTCTCGCATTTCGGCCTGGGCGGGACGATGAACATCACGCTGAACGTGAACGACCCGGCGCAGGGCAAGGTGCGCCTCAACTCGCTGCTCATCGACGGCAACCTGCCGGGGCTCGCCAACGCTTCGCAGCCCTATCCGTGGAGCGGCGTCTACTTCCAGGGCAACCCCGTGACGGTGACGGCCCTGCCCGAACCCGGCTACATGTTCGTGGGCTGGCAGGGCTCGGCCTCGACGCAGCCGACGCTGACCTTCACTCCGGGCGCGGCCGCGGTCTCGCTGACGGCGCTGTTCGCGCCCGATCCGGCGCCGCCGGTCGCGGTGCACGCGTGGAACTTCAACACCTTGCCGTTCGGGACGCTGGCGGCGGTGCCCGCCGACGTCTCACTGGTGGGACAGGCGACCATCACGTACCCCGGGACGGGAACCGGGTACATGGACGCGGTCGAGGGCTCGGCGGTCGGCGCCGAGGCGGGCGTGCCCGCCGGCGCGGGCCTGCGGATGCGCAACCCGTCGGACACGCGCGCGTTGCTGCTGGCGCTGCCGCTGAACGGCTTCGAGTCGGCCCGGCTGGAGATGACGCTGTGGCGGAGCTCCGAGGGTTCGCGCGACGTCGCGCTGCAGTACGCGTGCGACGAGGCGGGCATCGACTGGCATCCGCTCGGCAGCGCGATCGCGCCGACCGAGGCGCCCGCGCGTCATGCCTGGGAACTCGGGGGCATCGCCGGCGCGGCGAACAACCCC
>CAINDZ010000178.1 GCA_903847545.1 uncultured bacterium
CGCGCACCACCGCCGCGCCGGCGCGCCACGCGGCCGCCAGCGCGGCCAGGCTGCCCGGCAGCCGGTCGGCCGCCCCGGCACCCACCATGGCGCCCGCCGCCGATCCCGCCACGGCGCCGATGAAGCTCTTCCGCGAGGCCCCCACCAGCAGCGGCCGGTCGCCGGCCGCCCGCGCGGCCTCGCGCAGCAACGCCAGGTTGTGCTCGGGCAGCTTGCCGAAGCCGATGCCCGGGTCCAGGGCCAGGCGCCCCGGCGCCACGCCGGCGGCCTCGAACGCCGCCGCGCGCGCGGCCAGCCAGGCGGCCACCTCGCCGACCACGTCGTCGTAGGTGGGCGCGTCCTGCATCGTGCCCGGCGTGCCGCGCATGTGCATCAGCACCACGCCGCACCCGGCCGCCGCCGCCACCGCGGCCATGCGTGCGTCATGCGTTCCGGCGCTGATGTCGTTGATCGCGTCGGCGCCCTCGCCGAGCGCCGCCTCGGCCGTCGCCGCCCGCACCGTGTCGACGGTGATGGGCAGGCCGGTCCGCCCGCGCAGCGCCCGCAGCACCGGCAGCAGCCGCGCCTGCTCCTCGTCGGCGCCCACCGGCGCCGCGCCCGGGCGCGACGACTCGGCGCCCAGGTCCAGCAGGTCGGCGCCCTCGTCGGCCAGGCGCAGGGCAAGGTCGACGGCGGCCTCGACCGACGCGGCCCGCGAGCCCTCCCAGAAGCTGTCGGGGGTCAGGTTGACGATGCCCATCAGCAGCGGCCGCCCCGCCGCCCGCAGGCGCACGCGCCCGAGGTCCCACGCGGGGGCGGAAAAGGGGGCCCGGGGGCCCCCTTCCGTGTCGTGCGGGTGCCGCGGAGCGGTCATGCCGTCCGGTCGACGTGCGGCGCGCCGCCCGGTCCCGCCTCGTGGTCGCCGCCCTTGGCGTCGGCCGACCCGGTGATGCTGGCATCGGCGATCGTGTCGCCCTCGACCGTCGCGCTGCCGCGCGTCACGCCGTCCACCGTCACGCCGTCCACCGAGTGGTCGACCGCCAGTTCCTGCTCGGGCAGGGCCAGGCCCTGCATCAGCAGCTTGAACTCGTCGGCGTCGATCGATTCGCGCTGCAGCAGCGCGTCCTTCAGCGTCTCGACCTTGTCGCGGTTGCCGCCCAGGATGTCGTAGGCGCGCGCGAGCTGCTCGTCGACGATGCGCTTGATCTCGCCGTCGATCTCCTGCAGCGTCTTCTCGCTGAACACGTGCGTGCGGCCGAAGTCGCGGCCCAGGAAGACCTGCTCGGCGCCCTCCTCGAAGGCGATGGGGCCCAGCTTGCGGCTCATGCCCAGCCGGGTGACCATCGTGCGCGCGTAGTTGGTCACGGCCTTGATGTCGCCGTACGCGCCCGAGCCGATCTTGCCCAGGAACAGGTCCTCGGCCACGCGGCCGCCCAGCGCCACGCAGATCTGGTCGAGGTACTTCTGCTCGCTGATTGTGTACTGGTCCTCTTCCGGCAGCATCGCCGTCAGGCCCAGCGCCTGCCCGCGGGGGATGATCGTCACCTTGTGCACCGGGTCCGAGTCCGGGCAGAAGTGCGCCACCACGGCGTGGCCGGCCTCGTGGTAGGCGACCTCGCGCTTGACCGCCTCGGTGAAGACCCGGCTGCGGCGCTCGGGCCCCAGCATGACCTTCTCCTTGGCGTCCTCGAAGTCGTCCATGTTGACCATGTCGTGGTTCTTGCGCGCCGCCAGCAGCGCCGCCTCGTTGACCAGGTTCTCCAGGTCGGCGCCCGCCATGCCCGGCGTGCCCGCGGCGACCTGCGCGGCCGACACGTCCGGCGCCACCTTGATCTTGCGGATGTGCACCTTCAGGATCGCCTCGCGACCGCCCAAATCCGGCATGTCGACGACGATCTGGCGGTCGAAGCGGCCGGGCCGCAGCAGCGCCGGGTCCAGCACGTCGGGCCGGTTCGTCGCCGCCAGCAGGATGACGCCCTCGTTCGTCTCGAAGCCGTCCATCTCGACCAGCAGCTGGTTCAGCGTCTGCTCGCGCTCGTCGTGCCCGCCGCCCAGGCCGGCGCCGCGATGGCGGCCCACCGCGTCGATCTCGTCGATGAAGATGATGCACGGCGCGTTCTTCTTGCCCTGCTCGAACAGGTCGCGCACGCGACTGGCGCCCACGCCGACGAACATCTCGACGAAGTCAGAACCGCTCATGCTGAAGAACGGCACGCCCGCCTCGCCGGCCACCGCGCGGCCCAGCAGCGTCTTGCCCGTGCCCGGCGAACCGACCAGCAGCGCGCCCTTCGGGATGCGCCCGCCCAGGCGCTGGAACTTCTGCGGCGCGCGCAGGAAGTCGATGATCTCCTGCAGCTCGTACTTGGCCTCGTCACACCCGGCCACGTCCTCGAACGTGATCTCGGGCTTGTCCATGTTGAACATCTTGGCGCGGCTCTTGCCGAAGCTGAACGCCTTGTTGCCGCCGCCCTGCATCTGCCGCAGGAAGAACAGCCACAGCGCCAGGATGAGCAGGAAGGGCAGGTAGTAGATCAGGAAACGGTCCCACCAGTTGGCCTTCTGCTCGGCGCCCGTCAGCGTGGCCTTGGGATTGGCGGCCTGCACCCACTCGGCGAAGTCGTCGCGGTCCGACAGCAGGCGCGTCGTGTACTTCTCGACCTCGCGCAGCGAGCCGTCCTTCACCGTCAGCGACGTCTTCGCGGCGAGCTCGCCCGTGACCACCAGGTTGGTCTTGGTGGCGGACTTGATGTTGCCCTTGTCCACCTGCTCGCGGAAGGTCGTGTAGGTCAGCTCCTGCACCGTGTTGCGGGGCAGGGCGATCATCTGGTAGACGAGGAAGACCAGGAACAGGAGGAGCACCCAGAATCCCGCGGTCTTGCCGGGGATGTTGGGGGCCTTCATGTTCGGGCCCTTGTTGTTCGGGCCCTTGCTGTTCGGGCCCTTGGGGCCTTTTCCATCGTTCCCGCTGCCGGGCCGGCCGGGTTGGTGGCTCATTTATTTGCGCGTTCCTCGCGTCGTAGGGGAATGCCTGCGGATGATGGAGATAGTAACCATCACCCCTGATCCCGGCAACAGCCGGGTACGCTCGTCGCGGGCCACGCCGACGACCCACAGGATGCCTTCGTCGTCGGTGACCACCAGCGCCCCGGGCCGCGCCGAGGCCGGCGTGCGCGCCTCTCGCAGCAGGTCGCTGACCTTTTTCGACCCGCCCAGTCCCAGTGGCCGCAGGCGGTCGCCCTCGCGCCAGCCGCGCACCCGCAGGTTGCCCTTCAGGTTGGCCGCCGGGCAGGCCAGCCGCCAGGTGGCCGGGTCGGCCGGGTCGCCCACCCCCTGGGGCCCGGGGTCGGCGCCCTCGGGCAGGCGCGCCACCTCGGGCCGCCAGTCCTCGGGCCGCGATTCCTCATGCCCGCCCGCCGCCGCGTCCCCCGTACCCGCGGACAGCCGGTCGAATTCACGCACCAGCCGCCGGCCCCCCGGCAGGTCCAGCCCGCCGCCCGAGGCGCCGTCGCGCAGCCAGGCCAGGATCGTCGCCACGTGGACGGCCTCCAGCCGCTCCGGCATTCCCAGCCACGCCCGCAGCACGCGCGCGGCCAGCGCGGGGGGCAGGTCCAGCAGGGCTCCCACGCGCAGGTCCTCGCCGTCGCGCACTGCGGCCAGCGACGTGGCCGCCAGCTCCTCGAGCAGTCCCAGATCCGCCTCCAGCAGGTCGGCCAGCCGCGCCGGGCCCTCCAGGCAGCCCTCGCCGAACACGCCCTGCAGCACGGGGATCACCTCGCGCCGCAACCGCGCCCGTACGTTGTCACCATCCAGGTTCGTGGCATCCAGGCGCCACGGCTGGCCCTGCGCCTCCAGGCAGGCGACGATCGCCACGCGGTCCCAACCCAGCAGGGGATGGATGAACGCCCCGGCCACCGGGCGGATGCCCCGCAGCCCGTCGGGCCCGGTCCCGCGCATCAGGCGCATCAGCACCGTCTCGACCTGGTCGTCGCGGTGGTGGCCGGTGGCGACGCAGCCCGGTCCGCCCAGGCTCGCCAGCGCATCCAGCAGGAAGCGGCGCCGCAGGTGGCGGGCAGCCTCCTCGATCCCGGCGCCGCGCTCCCGCGCCGCCGCGCGCGGGTCGGCCGCGCCCTCCATCAGGCGCACGCCCAGCCGCGCGCACAGGTCGCGGCAGAAGGCCGCATCCAGGTCGCTCTCACCGGGGCGCAGCCCGTGATTCAGGTGCGCGGCCACCAGCGGCGCCCCCGATGCGGCGGCCCAGGTCCTGGCCACCAGCAGCAGGGCCACCGAGTCGGGCCCGCCCGACAGCGCCACGACCACCCCGGCCCCGGGCGCACCGGGGCAGGCCACGGCGACCAGGTCGGCCAGGCGCTGCGCGGCGGTATGCAGGTCCAGGGGGCGGGTCATCGGGGCCTCCGGGCACGGAACGTGACTCGGGGACGGCGCGCCCGGCGAAACCGGGCCGGCAGGACGGGAAACGGGACAAAAAAAGCCCGGACGCGAACGTCAGGGCCTCGAAAATGTTGGTAGCGGCTCAGGGATTCGAACCCCGGACACACGGATTATGATTCCGTTGCTCTAACCAGCTGAGCTAAGCCGCCACCCAACATCCAAAGAGCCCACTCGCGCGGGCGAAGGGGCAATCTATCCCCTCGTGCCGGGGTTGTCAAGATGGCCCCGGGGGGGCTATGGTGCGGACATGGAACACCGCTTCTTCACGTCATATCCGCCGCCGCCGGGCTCCGTGATCGAGCCTGCGGACGTCACACTCGGCCCGCTCGCTGGCTGTACGGTGGCCATCATCGGCTATGGGACGATGGGCCGCGCCCACGCCCTGAACTTGCGCCGCAGCGGCGTCGCGGTCGTCGTCGGCGCCCGCGACGGGTCGCCGGCGGGCGACAGGGCCCGGGAGGCGGGATTCGCCGTCCACCCGGTGGCCGCCGCCGTGGCCGCCGCCGACATCGTCATGCTGATGCTGCCGGACACGGCCATGGCCGACGCCTGGCGCGCGGACGTGGCGCCGCACCTGAA
>CAINDZ010000179.1 GCA_903847545.1 uncultured bacterium
CACGCTGCGCGACGCCGCCGACGCCCCGCGGTGGCGGCTCGGCCTCGAGTGGGGCGGCCGCGCCCCCCGCAGTGACGAGCTGTTGACGCCGCTGCGCCAGACCGTCGCCGGGCGGGCACGGGCGCTGCTGCCCTCGTCGGGCCTCGACCGCGAGCAAACCCTTCGTGCCACGGCCGATGGCTCGCTGCGGCTGGCCGGCGTGGACCTTGCGCTGGGGGCCAGTGGACGCCGCCTGCGGGACGGCATCGCCTGGCAGGCCGCCGACGACGAGGCGACGACCGGCCGCTGGGCCAACGACCTGGACCTGACGGCCTGGCGGCTGGACGCCCGGCTGTCGCGCGCCGGCAGCTTCCTGGGCTGGGCGCGCGTCTGCGCGGAGGGCACGTGGCAGGGATTCGACGTCACCGGCGGCCAGGCGGCGCTTCCCCCGGGGAACTGGCAGCGCCTGCGGGTGGACTGGGAGAACCATTTCTTCCGCGAGGACGGCATCCTGCAGGTCTCGCTGCTGACGACGCGGCGGGCGCCGGCGGACGACCCCTGGGACGTGACGGGGCAGTGGCAGCTGCCGGCCCGGATCAGCCACGATCTGCTGCTGGGCTTCCGGTTGACGGGGGCGCACCTGACCCTGGGTGTGCGCAACCTGGCGGGGACGCGCCAACAGCTGGCCTCGGGGGCGCTGAGCCCGGGCCGCGAGATGGACATGCGCCTGGAGTGGGCCTTCCACCAGTAGTCGCAGGGGCCCGGTGGCGGCGCGCGACGCGGATGTTTGCCGCAGGGCCCGCCCTCGTGGGCCGCCGGCAGGCCGCCGGCGTGGCACTGGCGATCATCCTGCTGCTGGCCGGGCGCGAGGTGCGCCGGCGACTCCTGGTGGGGCCCGACGGCGCCTGGCGCGACCCGCTGTGGCTGGACGAGGTGGTCGAGGCCCCGGCGAACGCCGACCCTGCCGAGACCGCCTCGGGCCTGGCCGCGCCGCCGGCCGGCGAGATGCGGGACCCGGCCGCGGCCCCCGGGCGGGCCGATCCGACCGCTACCGACACCCCGGGACGCCCCGAAAGCCGGCCGCGGGCCGCGCGCGGCGGCTCCCGGCCCGCCGCTTCCCCGAAGCTGACGGCCCCCCTGCGCATCAACCGCTGTTCCGTCGACAGCCTCCAGCTGCTGCCGGGGGTGGGGCCGGTCATGGCGGCCCGCATCGATGAATCCCGGCGATCCGGTATGATTTTCCGGGTCCCGGCAGACCTGCGCAAGGTCAAGGGCATCGGGCCGGCCACCCTGGCGCGCCTGGCCCCCCTGGTGCTTTTTGCCGACCCCGCCCTGGACGGCGTCCCGCCCGGACAATCCCCATTAAAGTCAAAAGGTTCGCGACCGAACTAGTTGCCGGTGGGATAGGCCCGGGCGCCGGGTCCGCCGCTTGCAGGGATGCACGCGGCCGGACGCCGGTCACCCCGTCTTGGAGCCGTCAGCGGAAGCGGGTATCGCGGCATGAACATCGGCATCGCCAGCGCACCGAGGGACAAGATCGCCGCGCAGCTTCTGGAAGCGAAGCTGATCGACGAGGCCGGCCTGGCGCGCGCGAAGGAAATCCAGAAGAAGGACGGCGGCTCGCTGGGGCAGGCCCTCGTGCGCGCCGGCGCGATCGACGAGGCGTCGTACGTCGCCTTCATCGGCAAGCAGCACAACCTGCCGGTCATCGACCTGGGCAAGGTCTCCGTGCCGCCCGAGTGCCTCGACCTGATCCCGGCCGACGTCGCCAACAAGTTCCAGGTGCTGCCCATCGCGCGGCGCGGGCGCGTGCTGACCGTGGCGATGGCCAACCCGAGCAACATCTTCGCCATCGACGACATCAAGTTCATCACCGGCCTCGACGTGCAGCCGGCGGTCGCGGGCGAGCTCGCGATCAAGAAGGCCATCGACAAGCACTACGCGACCACCGACTCGCTGGCCTCGATCATGGAGGGCATCGAGGACGACATCGAGGTCGTCGAGGAACTGAACGACGACGACGCGGCCAACCTCGAGGGCCAGAACGCGCCCGTCGTCAAGCTGGTCAACACGCTGCTGGCCGAGGCCGTGAAGATGGGCGCCAGCGACATCCACATCGAGCCCTACGAGCGCAACCTGCGCGTGCGCTACCGCATCGACGGCGTGCTGCAGGAAGTGATGGAGCCGCCCGTCAAGCTGCGCAACGCGATCATCTCGCGCCTGAAGATCATGGCCGACCTGGACATCGCCGAGCGCCGCATCCCGCAGGACGGCCGCATCAAGCTGAAGGTGCTGACGAAGAAGATCGACCTGCGCGTCTCGACGCTGCCCTGCATCTTCGGCGAGAAGGTCGTGATGCGTATCCTCGACAAGGGGAACCTGAACCTCGACCTGGCCGACTTCGGGATGGAACGCAAGGCGATCGACGACATCTACAAGGCCATCGCGGCGCCCTTCGGCATGGTGCTGGTCACGGGCCCAACGGGCTCGGGCAAGACCACGACGCTGTACTCGTGCCTGTCCAAGCTGAACCGGCCCGAGACCAACATCATGACCGCCGAGGACCCCGTCGAGTACAACCTCGAGGGCATCAACCAGGTGCAGGTGCGCGACGAGGTGGGCCTGACGTTCGCCTCGGCCCTCAAGGCGTTCCTGCGCCAGGACCCGAACATCATCATGGTCGGCGAGATCCGAGACCTCGAGACCGGCGGCATCGCCACCAAGGCGGCCCTCACCGGCCACCTCGTGCTCTCGACCCTGCACACGAACGATGCCCCGAGCACGATCAACCGCATGATCGACATGGGCATCGAGCCCTTCCTGGTGGCCTCCTCGACCGTGCTGATCGCCGCCCAGCGGCTGGTCCGCCGGATCTGCAAGAACTGCAAGGAGGAGGTCAGGCTTTCCAATGAGGCCCTGGCGGACGTCGGGCTTCCCCCGGACATCCCGGTGTTCCGCGGGCGGGGCTGCGACCAGTGCTCGGGCACGGGATATGCGGGACGGCAGGGCCTCTACGAGGTCATGCCGATCACGCCCGAACTGCGGGAACTGATCCTGGACCGGGCCTCGACCACCGACCTGCGTCGTATGGCCGTCCAGCAGGGCATGCTCACCCTGCGCGAGGACGGCCTGGTCAAGGTCCGCAAGGGCGTCACGACGATCGAGGAAATCCTGCGCGAGACCGCGGTGACGGACTAGCGCCGGACGGCCATATCAAGGAGGCATGGAAGTGCTCGGCATGCGCGAACTGCTCGAGGAAATGGTGGCCAAGGGAGCCAGCGACCTGCACGTCACGGCGGGCCTGCCGCCCCAATACCGCATCGACGGCTCGATCGCCACGACCCAGTTCCCGGCCCTGGGCGGGGACGACACCAGGCGGCTGGCGTACAGCATCCTGAACGACGAGCAGAAGAAGCGGTTCGAGAACGACCACGAGCTCGACTTCTCGTTCGGCGTGACGGGGCTCAGCCGCTTCCGCGCGAACGTCTTCCAGCAGCGCGGCGTCACGGCGATGGCCATCCGGCAGATCCCGTACCAGATCCACACGTTCGAGCAGTTGGGCCTGCCGCCCATCTGCCGCCAGTTGATCAACCGCACGCAGGGCCTGGTGCTGGTCACCGGCCCGACCGGCAGCGGCAAGTCGACCACGCTGGCGACGATGGTCGACACCATCAACACGGCGCGCAAGGGCCACATCATCACGATCGAGGACCCGATCGAGTTCGTGCACCAGCACAAGGGCTGCGTGGTCAACCAGCGCGAGGTGAACAGCGACACGGACAGCTTCCCCTCGGCGCTGAAGTACGTGCTGCGGCAGGACCCCGACGTGATCCTGATCGGCGAGATGCGCGACTTCGAGACCATCGCCGCCGCGCTGACCATCGCCGAGACCGGCCACCTGGTGCTGGCGACGCTGCACACGAACAGCACGTTCGAGACGATCAACCGCATCGTCGACGTGTTCCCGACCGGCCAGCAGAACCAGGTGCGCTCGCAGCTGGCCTTCTGCCTGTCGGGCGTCATCACGCAGCAGTTGATCCCGCGCGCCAAGGGCACCGGCCGCGTCATGGCCCTCGAGGTCATGGTCTGCACGCCGGCCATCAAGGCGCTCATCCGCGACAACAAGGTGCACCAGGTCTACGGCCTCATGCAGGCCGGCCAGAAGCACGGCATGCAGACGATGAACCAGTCGCTGCAGCAGGCCGTGGTGAACAAGTGGATCACGATGGACGAGGCGCTCAGCCGCAGCGGCGACGCCTCCGAGCTGATGCAGATGCTGGGCGAGCCGAGCAACATGCGCTAGGCGCGAAAAGGGAGACACCGTGAGCTCGACGACCGTTTTCCTGTGGTCCGGCAAGACCAGCAAGGGCGAGGTCCTGACCGGCGAGTACGAGGCCGCCGACAAGGCCGCCGTCACCGAGTACCTGCGCAAGCGGCGCATCGTCATCACCTCGGTGCGCAAGAAGGCCAAGTCGCCCGGCGTCGGTGGCATGTTCCAGAAGAAGAGCGTCGGCGTGAAGGACCTCTCGGTCTTCACGCGCCAGTTCGCCACCATGGTGAACGCCGGCCTGCCGCTGGTGCAGTGCCTCGACGTGCTCGGTCGCCAGTTGGACAAGCCCCACTTCAAGGAAGTGGTGATGCAGGTCACGGCCGACGTCGAGGGCGGCGCCACCCTGGCCGAGGCCATGCAGAAGCACCCGAAGGTGTTCTCGGACCTGTACTCGAACATGATCGCGGCCGGCGAGGCGGGCGGCATCCTGGACACCATCCTGGGCCGGCTCGCCATCTTCCTGGAGAAGGCCGACGCCCTGCAGCGCAAGGTCAAGGGCGCGATGACCTACCCCGTCATCGTACTGACGGTGGCCGGCGGCGCCTGCATCTTCATGCTCATGTTCGTCATCCCGGTCTTTGCGAAGATGTTCTCGGACTTCGGCGGCACGCTGCCGGCTCCGACGCGCATCGTCATGAACCTGTCGAACTTCATCCGCCACTACTGGTGGGCCCTGGGCGGCGGCGCGGTCGCGGTCACGTTCCTGTTCAAGCGCTACCGCGCCACGACGTCGGGGCGCCGCGCCACCGACAAGCTGGCGACGAAGATCCCCATCCTGGGCCCGGTCGTGCTGAAGTCGTCCATCGCGCGCTTCACGCGCACGCTCGGCACGCTCATCGGCTCGGGCGTGCCCATCCTGCAGGGCCTGGAGATCACTGCCCGCACGGCGGGCAACAAGCTGATCCAGGAGGCCATCGAGGAGACCGCCCGGAGCATCAGCCAGGGCGAGACCATCGCCAAGCCGCTGCGCGAGAGCGGCGTCTTCCCGCCGATGGTCGTGCAGATGATCGGCATCGGCGAGCAGACCGGCGCCCTGGACGAGATGCTGTCCAAGATCGCCGACTTCTACGACGACGAGGTCGACGCGGCAGTCGAGGCGCTGACCGCGGCCATCGAGCCGATCATGATCGTGCTCATGGGCACGATGGTCGGCGGCATGCTCGTGGCGATGTACCTGCCCATGTTCAAGATGTCGAGCGTGGTGGGAGGCTGAGGTTGGCGACGGGCGGGGGCAGCGACAGGGCCGGCTCGCCGGCGTCCGCGGGAGGCCGGGTGGACCCGGCTTCCCGCCTGTTGCGCTGGCGCCTCGTGCTGGCCGTCGTGCTGGCCGTGGTGACGGCCGTCGCCGGCCTGTCCGACGAGCCCCACGTGTGGCGCCCCGGCGTGCTCGCCTCGCTGGGCCTTCTCTGCACGTCGCTGGCCGTCAGCTGGGCTGCCGCCATGGCCGGCGCCCGTCAGCGCCCGCTCATCGTCATGCAGATCGCGTGCGACACCGTGGCGCTGGGCCTGCTGGTGCAGTTCACGGGCGGGCCGTACTCCGCGCTGCCGCTGGCCTTCTGCGTGCCGGTCATGTGCGCTGCGCACTTCCTGGACCGGCGCTGGTCGCTGGTGACCGCCGGGACCGCGGCCGTGCTTGTGGGCGGCGCCCATTTCGGCCTGGCCCTCGGCTGGCTGGCCGCCCCCGACCACGCGGGCCCGGACTACGTCTCGGGCTGGCCCGTGCTGATCACCGCGTTGCACATGTCGCTGTTCGTCGTCGTGGGCCTGGTCAGCGGCGACCTGTCGGCCAAGCTCGAGCGCCGCCGGCGCGAGCAGGCCCGCAGCCAGCGCCAGGTGGAGCAGGCCCGCCGCGAGGTGCGCGACATCCTCGACTGCCTGCAGAGCGGGCTGTTGACCGTAGACACGCGCGGCCTGGTCACGCGCGTCAACCCCGCTTGCTGCCGCATCCTCGGCGTGGACGAGGCGCACCTGCTGGGCGCGCCGCTGCAGACGCTGGTCGACGAGGGCCTCGAGGCGCTGGCCGCGCTGGTGCTGCCGGTCGCGGCGGGCGGCCCGCCCGTGCACCGCGGCGAAACGACGCTGCGCCAGCAGGGCGTGCTGGTGCCCATCGGCCTGAATGTCAGCCACGTGACGGGCGCGCGCGGCGAGGTGACCGGCGCCGTCGTCGTATTCACGGACCTGACGCGCGAGAAGGAACTGACGGCGCGGCGCCGCGAGACCGACCGGCTCGCGGCCGTCGGCGAACTGGCCGCCAGCATCGCGCACGAGATCCGCAACCCGCTGGCGTCGATCCGCGGGTCGGTCGAGATGCTCTCGGGCGAGCTCGAGCTGGAGGGCTACCAGCGGCAGTTGTTTGACCTGGTGCTCAAGGAGAGCGCGCGGGTCAACTCCATCATCAGCGATTTCCTGGCCTATTCGCGCATGCGCCCCGTGTCGCGGCGCTGCTTTTCGGCCGCGGGCTTCCGCGACGAGACGCTGCTGCTGCTGCGCCAGCACGTGGCGGCCGCCCGCGGCGACGTGCGCGTAACGGCCGAGGTCACGCCCGCCGACCTGGAGCTGGTGGCCGACCCGGCGCAGCTGACGCAGCTGGCGCTGAACCTGGCCATCAACGCCTGCGAGGCCATGCGCTACCACGGGCGCCTGCGCCTGGCTCTGCACCTGGTGGGCGGGGGCGAGACCTACGAGTTGGTGGTCACCGACGACGGCCCGGGCATCGAGGCCGACATCCGCGACGACCTCTTCCAGCCCTTCAAGACGACCAAGGAGGGCGGCACCGGCCTGGGCCTGTCCGTCGTCGCGCGCATCGCCACGGCCCACGGCGGCACGGTCCGCGCCGAGGACGCCCCCGGCGGCGGGGCCATCTTCCGCGTCCGCTGGCCGCGCGTCGAGCTGCCGGCCGACCAACCCGCCGCCACGGCCGCCGCCGAGCCGGCCCCCGAGCGCGAGACCGTCCTGGTCACCGTCTGAGCCTTCCCGCCGCCTTCCTGCCACGTTCCGGCCCCGCACGCCGCCCCATCGCCGGCGCCGGTCCCGGCCCGGCCATGCGAATCCTGCCCGGAATAGTTCCGAAAGTGCAAAAATCATTGAAAAGGTCATAAAGAAGGGCGGATTGCGGTCGATATCGACCTCAACGCTGCAAATCGCCCGCAGCCCGGTTGCACCACCAAGGAGATACCCCATGGCTTTGGGCCGCATCCTTGTCGTCGACGATGAAGACTCCATGTGCCAGTACCTGTCGATCCTCCTGCGCAAGGAAGGCTACACCGTGCGCACGGCCCATTCGGGGGCCCAGGCCCTGAAGGCCATCGAGGAGGAGCCGGCCGACCTGGTCATGACCGATATCCAGATGCCGAAGATGGACGGCATCCAGCTGCTGAAGGGCATCAAGGCCATCGACCCGACCACGCCCGTGGTGATCATGACCGCGTACGCCAGCGAGCAGTCGGCCATCGACGCGGTCAACCTCGGCGCCTTCAGCTACCTGCAGAAGCACTGCAAGAACGACGAGATCAAGATCGTCGTGCGCAACGCGCTCGCCCTGCGCCAGGCCAAGACCGAGGCGCAGGAGCTGCGCCGCGAACTCTCGAAGAAGAAGGTCAGCAAGACGATCATCGGCCAGAGCCCGCGCATGCGCTCGGTCTTCAAGATGGTCGACAAGATCGCCGCCACCACGGCGACGATCCTGATCAACGGCGAGAGCGGCACCGGCAAGGAGCTCATCGCGCAGTCGATCCACCAGCGCTCGGACCGCGCGAACGAGACGTTCGTCGCCATCAACTGCGGCGCCATCCCCGAGACCCTGCTCGAGAGCCAGCTCTTCGGGCACGTCAAGGGCTCGTTCACCGGCGCCGACCGCGACCACGACGGCTTCTGCCGCCAGGCCGAGGGCGGGACCATCTTCCTGGACGAGATCGGCGAGACGCCGCACGCCATCCAGGTCAAGCTGCTGCGCATGCTGCAGGAGCGCGAGATCTACCCCGTCGGCAGCAGCAGCCCGGTGAAGGTCAACGTGCGCGTGATCGCGGCCACGAACCGCGACCTCGAGGACGAGGTGGCCAAGGGCAACTTCCGCACCGACCTCTACTACCGCCTGAACGTGATCCCGCTGAACCTGCCCTCGCTCAGGGACCGCGTCGACGACATCCCGCTGCTGGTCGACCACTTCCTCAAGCGCTGCTGCCCCGGCGAGTACACGGGCACGCTGGCCTCGATCCTCGACGACGGCGCCCTGCGCGCCCTGCAGGCCTACGAGTGGCCGGGCAACGTGCGCGAGCTGGAGAACGTGATCGAGCGGGCGAGCATCATCCGCGAGGGCGCGCGCATCACCCTGCGCGACCTGCCGACCTTCGTCGCCGACGCCCAGGCCGGCCCCGCCACCGGCGGCCACCTGGCGGTCGGCGGGCCGTGGACGCTGGAGGACCTCGAGAAGGCCCACATCCTGGCCGTGCTCGAGGGCACCGGTCGGGCGCGCAAGCAGACGGCCGACATCCTCGGGATCAATGCCTCGACGTTGTATCGAAAGCTAAAGAAGTACGGCGTCCAGGACGATGATGAAGCGATGGCGCTGGCCGACGACCTGGCCGGCACCGCCGGGGAGGAACTCCTCGCCGCGATCGATGCCCAGCTGTGCGAGCAGGACGGGCCGTTCGCGATGCCCGGTGCGCCCGTGCCGGAGACGGTCGGTTCCTGACAAGGGGCCGCAGGGCGAAACGGCACTCTGCTCCCGGCCTGAGGGGGCAAAGTGCAGGGTCGATGCAGGACGAGGTCGCGCGGGCGACCGCAGGACATGGCTAACCCGGCCTGGGATTGGCAGTTACCGGATCAGCAGCGATCGCCGCCGAATGGCACGTCCGTTGCAAAGAGCTGGTGCCATTCGCAGCCACAGGAGCGCCGGCCTTGACCGGCGAACACGCGGGCCTCTAGGGCCCCAGTCCAAGGAGACGGACAATGATGAATCGCAAAGGCTTCACCCTGATCGAGCTGATGATCGTCGTGGTCATCATTGGCATCCTGGCCGCCATCGCCATCCCCAACTTCATCAGCATGCAGGACCGTGCGAAGGAAGCCAAGGTCAAGGGCGCGGCGCACACCGTGCAGCTGGCCGCCGAGGACTTCGCTGTCCGCAACGACGGCATCTACTCGGACGCCCAGGCTGACCTGCAGGCCCTGCTGCCGAACGGCGCGCTGCTGGACAACGCGTTCACCGGCGCCGCCTCCGAGCCCCAGTTCGCGGCTGCCGCGGGCCAGGCCGGCGAGGTCGGCATCCAGGCCGTGGTGCAGGGCGGCGTGAACGTCGGCTACACCATCACGGGCTTCGGCAAGACCGCCAACATCCTGACCCTGGTCAGCGGTTCGTAGGCACGACTGCCGGTCTGCAGAACGGGACGGGGTCGTGCGAGCGGCCCCGTCCCTTCTGCAAGCGGAAGGCACGGGGACGGCATGGAAGAGACACCGGACACGACGGCAGCCACCGGGCAGGACGCAGCGCCTGTCGCGGCAGATGCCGCCCGCAAGCCCGGGCTCAAGCTGCCGCAAGTGAAATTGCCTGCCGTGAAGCTGCCCTCGCTGGGCCCCGTCCTGGCGAAGGTGCCGCGGCCGGCGCTGGCGAAGCCGGACCTGGCGGGGCTGGACCCGCGCCGCTGGCGGCTGCCGAAATCGGCGCTGCCGGACCTCACGCTGGCCGTTGGGGCGGCCAGCCTGGTGCTCAGCCTCGTGTACGTGGCCCTGGGGCCGGCGCGTGAGCAGGCGCGCATGCACGCGGCGGAGGCGACGACGCGGAACAACGCCGCCACGCTGCAGCTGGCCGCCGAGACCTATGCGGCCGGGCACCTGGGGCGCTACCCGCGCGACGTCAGGGAGCTGGTGCCGTACCTGCCCGAGGGGAAGGCGCCCCGCAATCCGTTCAACGGCGATCCCGTCCTGTTCCGCGCGGCCACCGGCGAGGTGACGTGGCGGACGCAGGCGGGCGGGGAGTACGTCATCGAGGCGTGGGGACCGGGACCGGCCCGGCCGCGCCGGCTGGTCGCGCTGCACGGCGGGGCCGCCGGGGCCGAGTGAGCCGCGGCGGTCGACTGCGCCCAACAAGTCGAGTGAGCCTGTTCGATCCTTCGACCAATCGCCCCGGGGGAGACAAGGATGGCGTCATGAAGATGCGCGAAGGTTTCACCCTGATCGAGCTGATGATCGTCGTCGTGGTGATCGGGATCCTCGCCGCCCTGGCGATTCCCAACTACATGAGCATGCAGGACCACGCCAAGGAAGCCGGCACCAAGAGCGGCGCCCACACGCTCCAGCTCGCGGTGGAGGATTACGCCGTGGCGCACGACGGCATCTACTCCGTCGCCGCCGCCGACATCACCCCGCTGCTGCCGGGCGCCGGCATGCTGGCGAACGTCTACACCGGCGCCGCCAGCGAGCCGCAGTACGGGGCGGCTGCCGCCACTGCCGGCCAGATCGGCATCATCGCCGTCGTCCAGGGCGGTGCGCCGACCGGCTACGTGATCACGGCCGCGGGACGGGCCGGGCTCTGCATGACGATCAGCAACGGCCAGTGACCGGCCCCGCCGGCTGGCACCGCCATTGCAATCATCCGGACCGTAACACTGGAAACCGCCGCCGGGGGCCCGTTGGGGCCCCCTGGCGGCCGCACGGCGCCGGAGGTGGGCGATGTCCCGACAGGTCCTGGTAGAAAACATTCCGCCCGCGCCGGCCCGGGCGGCCTCGTCCGTCGGCGCCCCGGAAGCGGGCGCCCGGCCGGCCGCCGAGCCCGCCCTGCGGGTGGTGGACCTCACCAAGAGCTTCCGCTCCGGCTTCGCGCGGCGCGAGATCCGCGGCATCGAGGGCGTCTCGTTCACCGTCGCGCGCGGCGAGGTCTTCGCTCTGCTGGGGCACAACGGCGCCGGCAAGACGACGACCATCGGCTGCCTGCTCGACCTGGTGCGCCCGGAGCGCGGCCAGGTCACGCTGCTGGGCCGGGACCACCGCGACCGCGCCTCGCGCGCGCGCGTCGGCTACCTGCCCGAGCGTCCCTACTTCTTCGACTACCTGACCGGGCGCGAGCTGCTGGAGTTCTACGCCGACCTGCTCGACGTCGACCGTCGCGAGCGCACCGGCCGCATCGACGAGGTGCTGCGCCAGGTGGACATGCTGCCGGACGCGGGCCGTCGCCTGAACAAGTACTCCAAGGGCATGTTGCAGCGGCTGGGCCTGGCGCAGGCGCTGCTGGGCGACCCCGAGCTGCTCATCCTCGACGAGCCGATGTCGGGCCTCGACCCGCTCGGCCGTCGCGAGGTGCGCTCGCTGCTGCAGGACCTCAAGAAGCAGGGGCGCACGATCCTGCTCTCGAGCCACATCGTCCCCGACGTCGAGCAGCTGGCCGACGCCGTCGGCATCCTGCGCGACGGGCGCCTCGTGTTGCAGCAGCGGCTCGGCGCCACGGCCGACGCCTGCTCGTACCGCGTGCGCGCGGGCGCCCCGGCCGCCGTCGTCCGCGCCGCGGCGGTGCCCGCCTGGGCGCTGGCCGGCGTCGACGCGACGGCCGCAGGCGACGCCACCGACCTGGCGGCCGCCGACCCGCGGCAGCTGCGCGAGCTGCTCGACGCCTGCCACGGCGCGGGCCTGCCGGTCGTCTCGGTCGAGGCTCAGCGCACGGGCCTCGAGGACCTGTTCCTGGCCACGCACCACCGCGGGGGCGAGGCATGAGGCGCAACCACGTCCTGGCGCTGGCCCGCGGCACGTTCCTGGAGACGGTGCGCGACCGCGTCTTCTACCTGGTCGCCTTCTTCGGCTTCGTCATGATGAGCAGCACCACCATCCTGTCGCCGCTGACCATCGGCGCCCAGGGCAAGATCGTCAGCGACGTCGGCCTGGCCGCGATGACGCTGCTGGGCCTGCTGGTCGTCGTCTTCGTCGGCAGCGGCATGGTGCGCAAGGAGCTCGACAAGGGGACCATCACCACCATCCTGTCCAAGCCGATCGGCCGTCGCGAGTACCTGCTCGGCAAGTTCCTCGGACTCAACCTGACGATGGGGGCCATGCTGGCCGTCATGTCGGTGATGTTCCTGCTCATGCTGCTGCTGTCGCCCGGCGCGTTCTCGCTGCGCTTCGGCGTGGCCTTCTACCTGGCGTTCCTCGAGCTGTCGGTGGTCACGGCCATCGTGGTCTTCTTCTCGACCTGCGTCTCGCCGGTGCTGGCGGCGGTGTTCACCCTCGGCGCCTTCGTGGCCGGCCACCTCAGCGAGTCGATGCGCGACTTCGGCCAGCTGCAGCAGGGCTTCGTCGGGCAGAAGGTCGCGACGGTGGTGTACTACCTGCTGCCGAACCTCGAGGTCTTCAACGTGCGCGGCTCGGTCGTGCACGGCGACCCGGTGACCGCGGCGCATGTCGCGCTGGCCACGCTGTACGGCATCTGCTGGACGGCGCTGCTGCTCCTGCTGGCGGGCGCGGTGTTCAGCCGAAAGGAGCTGCGCGGGTGAACGGTCGCCTCGGCAGCCTCGGCCGCTGGCTGGCCTGCCTCGCGCTGGTCGCGGGCATCGTCGTCTCGCTCGACGCGCTCGACACGCGCTCCCAGCGCATCCGCCGCCAGGATCGGCTCTACTTCCCGTCCGGGCGCGCGCTGGTCGAGTCCTCGGTCGGCTTCCGCGAGGTCGCGGCCGACTGGCTGTGGTTCCGCTTCGTGCAGTACTTCGGGGCCTACGCCAAGGGCCAGAACGACCTCCGCTACTTCGACCTGCTGGTCGACGCGATCACGAAGCTGGACCCGCGCTTCATCGACGCCTACCACTTCGCCTCGCTGGTGGCGTGGTCCGAGCTGGGGGACTTCCCCAAGTCGCTGGACCTGCTGAAGCGGGGCATCGTGGCCAACCCCGGCTCGGCGAAGCTGCACTTCCAGGTGGGCTTCACCTACTACGTGTTCTACCAGGACTACCGGCGGGCGGCCACCTGGTTCGAGGCGGCCTCCCGGTGCCCGGACGGCGGCGAGATCGAGGCGCGCTTCGCGGCCTTCGCCCGCCACCGCGCCGGCGACGACACGGTGTCGCTCGAATTGTGGAAGGAAATGGCGCGCTCGACGGCCAGCCCGCAGATGCGCGCCCTGGCCGAGTCGATGATCGAGAAGCTGCAGAGGCACCTCGAGGCCGTACGCCGTTACGGGCCCGCGTTCATCGGGCCGATCCCGGAGATGTGAGATGGCGCTGACATACGAGTCGGGATTCTTCTATGCGCTCGCCGCCGCGCTCGGCGCGTGCTTCGGCAGCTTCAGCAACGTTCTCATCCACCGCCTGCCGCGCGACCTGAGCGTCGTGCGCCCGCGCTCGGCGTGCCCGCACTGCGCGCACGCCATCGCGTGGTGGGAGAACATCCCGGTGCTCAGCTGGCTGCTGCTGCGCGGACGCTGCCGCGACTGCCATGCGCCCATCTCGCCGCGCTACCCGCTGGTCGAGCTCGCGGGCGCCGCCTGCGGCCTCGTCGGGGTCTGGCGCTTCGGATGGAGCGTGCCGGGGCTTTCTGCATCCCTGTTGCTGCTCCTGCTGGTGGATATTGCACTGATCGACTGGGAACACATGATCATTCCCCACACGCTGACCATCGCGGGCGGCGTGATCGGGCTCGGCGCGTCGTTCCTCGACGGTCGCGGTCCCGCCCCGGCGCTCCTCGGCATGGCCGTGGGGGCCGGTTCCATCCTCGCGGTGTCCTGGGGTTACCGGCTGGTCCGCGGCGTCGTCGGCATGGGCGGCGGCGACGTCATGCTGATGGGCATGGTGGGGGCCTTCCTGGGGCCCTGGGGCGTGTTCGGGACGCTTTTCGGCGGGGCCCTGTTCGGCACGCTGTGGGTCGTCGCCAGCACGCGCGGCCGCGTCCAGGGCGACGCCAAGCTGCCTTTCGGCACGTTCCTCGCAGCAGCGGCCGCCGTGGTGCTGCTGGCCGGCCCGGCGCTGGCCCGCTGGTACCTGGGCCTTTCGGGCTGACCGGCAACTCCTGCCGGGCACGATCGGCCGGGTCGTCCCGGGTGAGAGGCGCCGTTCAGCGCGGACGCCCGCGGGACCGCCGGCAATCCGGGAAATAGCCTCAAGCCGGACAAGCGCGGGCCGAATCCTCATGTGGCACGCATGTTGCGGATCGGCCCCGGATCGGTCCCGGATCTTCCCGGGCCTCCCGGCGCAGCCCTCACCGAAGCTCGAACAGCGAGGCAGGACTCACATGTTCGGATTCCTGAAGCGTAAACGAAGGACACTGATCGGCATGGACATCGGGTCCCATGTCGTCAAGTGCCTCAGGCTTGACCTGGGCGGCGACCGCCCCGAGGTCACGCATTTCGGCATGGCCGACCTTCCGCCCGACGCCATCGTCGACGGCGAGATCATGGATCGCGAGCTCGTGATCCAGACGATCCGCGAGGCCGCGCAGCGGGCTGACCTGCCCAACGAGCCGGTCGCCAGCGCCGTCGCCGGCCGCGCGGTCATCGTCAAGAAGATCGTGATGGACAAGATGAGCGAGGCGGATGCGCGCGAGGCCATCTACTGGGAGGCCGAGCAGCACGTGCCGTTCGACATCGACGACATCACGCTCGACTTCCAGATCCTGCAGCCGGACATCGGCGCGGGCCAGATGGAACTCCTGCTCGTCGCAGCCAAGAAGGACATGATCCAGGCGCACGCCGAGCTGATCCGCGATGCGGGCTTCACGCCGCTGGTGATCGACGTCGCGTCGTTCGCGAACCAGAACGCGTGGGAGAAGCTGCGGCGCGCGCCCGAGGCGGCCGTCGCGGCGCCGAAGGCCGACGCGGTCGACGGCCTGGCCCCGTTCGACGACGACCAGCCCGAGGCGGCGCCCGCCCAGGCGAAGGACGCCGGCGAGTTCGTGGCGCTGCTGGACGTCGGCGGCGGCGTGACCAACGTGCACATCGTCCGCGACGGCGTGCCGTACTTCACGCGCGACCTGCCCATCGGCACCTCGCACTTCATCGAGGAATTCCAGAAGCAGCTCGGGCTGACCTACGACACGGCGTTCCGCGTGTCGCGCGGCCATACCGAGGACGCCGACGCGCAGCTGGTGGCCGACATCGTGCGCTCGGTCGGCGGCGAGATCTACCAGGGCCTCGAGCCCAGCCTGTCGTACCTCAAGACGGCGGGCGAGGCCGACGGCATCGACCGCATCGTCCTGAGCGGCGGCGGCGCCCACGTGCCGGGCCTCAAGGAGTGCCTGGCCGAGAGCTACGGCGTCCCGGCCGAGGTCGCCGACCCGCTGGGCAACCTGGACTACGCCGCCGACCTGTTCGGCGAAGCGGAACCGGCCGACCTGAGCCCGCTGCTGACCGTGTGCGTGGGCCTGGCCCTCAGAGAGGCGGTGGAGGCATGATCAGGATCAACCTGCTGCCGCGCGAGGACCAGCCCGCCAAGGCCCGCCTGGCCATCCCGCAGCTCGGCGCCCTGGCGCCGCTGGCGCTGGTGCTGGTCGTCGCCGCGGGCGTCGGCGGGGCCTGGTACTACCAGACCCAGCAGATCAAGGCGCTGCAGTCGATGATCACGGCCGAGGAGAAGGAGACCCGCCAGCTGGCGCCCGAGATCGCGAAGATCCAGCGGCTGAACCAGCAGCGCAAGGACCTCAACGACCGCCTCGACGTGATCACGCGCCTGGACGCCGACCGCTACTTCCGGGTGCACCTCATGGACGAGCTGAACCGCAGCCTGCCCGAGCACATGTGGCTGACGCGGTTCGAGGACAAGGGCTCCGACGAGTACACCGTCGAGGGCGTGACCTTCTCGAACTTCCTGGTCAGCGACTTCCTGCAGAACGTGACCGAGAGCCCGTACTTCGACTCGATCAGCCTGCTCGTGGCCGAGAAGGGCGAGATCGACAAGGTGCGCGTGGTCAAGTTCAAGGCCCAGGCCAAGGCCGTGCGCAACGCCGCGCCGGCGCCGTTCGAAGGGTAGGAAGGACCACCATGAAGATCGACTTCAAGAGCCCCAATTTCATCCGCTGGGCCCTCGCGGTGCTGGTCGTGGTGGCGGTCGTGCCGACGTACTTCCTGTCGAGCACCTACCCGTTCACCTGGGCGGCCCGCTCGCAGACCATCGGCCAGCTCAACGAGCGCCACGAGAAGCTCTCGCAGGAGCTCGAGCGCGCCCGCCTGCTGGTCCGCAACCTCGAGCGCGTCGAGCAGGAGTACGCCATCCTCCACGACCAGTGGAAGGTCGCCGCGACGCTGCTGCCCGACCAGAACGAGATGCCCGACCTGCTGCGCAAGGTGACGGCCGCCGGCCAGCAATCCGGCGTGGACTTCGAGATCTTCCGGCCCGGCGCCGTGGTCAACCAGGGCTTCTACTCGGACAACCCGGTCGAGGTCCGCGTCAACGGCGGCTACCACCAGACCGGCATCTTCCTGAGCCGCCTGGCCAACCTGAACCGCATCGTGAACGTGTCCGGCCTCAAGATGCAGGGCCACGAGAAGCCGAAGGAAGACGGCTACACGGTGCAGACGGACATGATCCTGACGGCCTACACCCAGGGCCCCGGCAACGCGCCCTCGATCGAGGAGCCGGGGACCGACCGCAAGCTGGACGCCAAGGCCTCCGTGGCCAAGGCCGGCGCCGCGGTCTCGGACAAGGTCGTCAAGGCCGTCACCGCCGACCCGGCGGCGAAGCCCGGGAACAAGGGAGGGCACTGATGATGAAGCAGATGTTCGCGCGCCTGCCGGTCCTGGCCGTGCTTGCCGCGCTGGCCCTTCTGGTCCCGCCGTCGCCGACCGCGGCCGCCGACGCCGACGGCGCCAAGCCGCAGGCGAAGGTCGCCCAGGCCTCGACCGTGGCCCAGGCCGCGGGCGCGCCGGTCACGTTCGTCGGCGTCCAGGACGAGGCGGCCGCCGAGATCGATGCCGAGGTGGAGGAGCCCGCCGACGACGCCCAGCTGTCGCCGTCGCAGGTCTCGGCCGACCGCATCAATGCGATCCGCGCCAACGAGTACTTCTACCAGTCCTACGGCAAGGGCGACCCGTTCACCGTGCTGGTGAACGGCGACTTCGAGCAGACAGGCTCGGCCGAGCTGGTCGACGCCAACGGCGCCCGCCTGGTGGGCGTGATGTGGGGCCAGGACGACCGGTTCGCGCTGGTCGAGGACGGCGAGGGTTTCGGCTACATCCTGCGTGTCGGCGACCAGGTCCGCAACGGCCGCGTCGTCAGCATCCGCAAGAGTTCGCTCACGGCTCAGGTGACGTTGTACGGGATCACGAGCAACGTGATCCTCAAGCTGGATAACCTGGAGGAGTAAGAGATGTTCCGCACTGTTCGCTGCGCGGTCGTCGCCCTGACCCTGACGGTCGCGGTCACCGCGGCGCTGGTCCCGGCCGCGGCACTGGCGGCCGCTCCCGACGCCGGCTACAAGACCCGGCTCATCTCGTTGGACGTGCAGGACGCCGAGATCGGCACGGTGCTGCGCTCGCTCGCGGGCTACTCCGGCACCAACATCGTGGCGTCGCCCAAGGTCACGGGCAAGGTCACGGTGAAGCTGCAGGACGTGCCCTGGCTCGAGGCGCTCGAGGTCATCCTGCGCTCGCACTCCTTCGACTACCTGGAGCAGGACGGCATCTACCGCATCGACACCGCCGAGGCCCTGCGGCAGGAGAAGCTGGAGTCCCAGCGCTCGCGCAAGCAGGTCGAGGAGCTCGAGGCGCTCCACCTGGGCATGGTCGTGCTGAAGTACGCCAACGCCGAGGAAGTGAAGGGCGCCCTCGAGAAGATGTTGACCGAACGCGGCAGCATCGATGTCGACGCGCGCACCAACAGCCTGCTGGTCAACGACGTGCCCGCCCGCGTGAACCTGATCACGGCCATGGCCGGACAGCTCGACACGCAGACGCCGCAGGTCGAGATCAACGCCCGGCTGGTCGACATGGACTCGCGCGCCACGCGCGAGCTGGGCGTGAACTGGTCGCTGAGCAACTTCAGCGTGCCGGGCAAGAACATCGGCGGCAGCATGGGCATCGACAACACCATGCAGAACCCGTCCGGCGACCTGCGGGTGGCCACCGTGCAGGACTGGGGCGAGCTGATGGTCAAGGTGCAGGCGCTGGAGAACGACAACCGCGCCCAGCTCATCAGCAACCCCGTCATCACGACGACGGACAATCGCGAGGCCAAGATCCTCGTCGGCCAGAAGATCCCGCTGATCGTGGCCGACCAGGCCGGCAACGCGATCACGCAGCTGACGACGATCGGCATCCAGCTGCGCGTGACGCCGCACATCAACAGCGAGAACCGGATCACGCTGGACATCCACAACGAGGTCAGCGACCTCTCCAGCCAGGCCACGGTGCAGGGCGGCGTGATCATCAACACCAGCGAGTCCGACACGCGGGTGCTGGTGCAGAACGGCGCCACGGCGATCATCGCCGGCCTGATCCGCAAGATCGACAGCAAGCTCGAGACCGGCGTGCCGGTGCTCAAGTCGCTGCCGGTGCTGGGCGCGCTGTTCCGCCACAGCTCGGACACCAAGGTCGACCGCGAGCTGGTGATCTTCGTGACGCCGCGCATCGTCACCGACGACTACATGCAGCGCAAGGCGATCACCGAGGACTCGAACGTCGAGTACAACCCGCAACTGGGCGAGGCGCGATTCTAGCCGCCCCGCTTCCGGCCGCAGGTTCCCGCGCCCCCCGGGCCTCGCCCCGGGGGGCGCCCTTTTGCCCGCACGGGCCGCCCGGCACAATCTTGCTGGCACGGCCGCCCCCGTGGTGTAGGTTGTCGGCCATGTGGACGACGTTCGTGGGCTTCATGGGCAGCGGCAAGACGACGGTGGCCGACGCGTTGCAGGCGGCCTCCGGTCGCCCCGTCGTGCACCTCGACGAGGCCGTCGCCGCCCGGGCCGGGTGCCGCGTGGCGGAGATCTTCGCGCGCGACGGCGAGCCGGCGTTCCGCGACCTCGAACTGCAGGAGCTGGCGGCGCTCGACCCGGCGCGCAACCTGGTGGTCGACACCGGCGGCGGCATCGTCCAGACGCCCGCGGCCGTCGAACTGATGCGCGAGCGCGGCGTCGTGATCTGGCTGGATGCGCCCTGGGAGACCATCCGCGCGCGGCTCAAGGGCGGCGCCCCCGGCGAACGGCCATTGGTCGACCGGCTCGGCTGGGCCGGCCTTGAAGAGCTTTTCCGCGGGCGCCGGCAACTGTATGCGGCCGCCGCCGACTTCCGGTTGCCGGCCACCGCCGCCGAGCCCGCGCAGCTGGCGCGCACGGCGATGCTGCGCAGCCTGGTCTGGTCGCGCCGCCGCCCGGAGCAGCGCCGGTGAGGGTCGTGGCCGGGCAGTGGCGGGGCCGCAAGCTGCAGCCGCCGAAGGGTGACGCGATCCGGCCCACGGCCGACCGCGTCAAGGAGGCCCTGTTCAGCATCCTGGGCGACCGGGTCCGTGGCGCCGCCTTCGTCGACCTGTGTTGCGGATCCGGGGCCCTGGGCATCGAGGCGCTCAGCCGGGGGGCCGCGCGGGCCCTGTTCATCGACGCCTCGGCCGAGGCCCTGGCCCTGGCCCGGGCGAACCTGGCCCGTTGCGGCGCTGCTGACGGGACCTGGTCCTGCGAACAATCCGATGCCGTGGCCTGGCTGGCCCGCTGGCGGCCGGCCGAGGGGCAGCCCTGGCTGGCGGTTTCGGACCCGCCCTACCGCGCCGGGCTCGCGGAGCCTATCATGGAGGGGCTGGAGGGGCTGCGGGCCCGGGGCGCCTGCCGCGGGCTGGTGGTCGAGCAGGGCTCGGCCGAGGCCGCCGCCGGCGAGCCGGGTCCCGGCTGGCGACTGCGCCGCTACGGCCAGTCGACGCTGGCCCTGTGGTTTCCGGACGCCGATTCGCGCGACGCCTGAAAGGGGCACCCATGCTGCGCCACGTGCTCTACCCGGGATCGTTCGACCCCGTGACGCTGGGTCACCTGGACATCGTCGAGCGGGCCAGCCGCCAGTTCGACCGCGTGACGGTGGTCGTGGCCGAGCTGGGCAAGGCCGGCCTGCTGCCCATCGACGAGCGCGTCGCGCTGTTCCGCGCCTCGGTCGCCGGCCTGCCGGGCGTCGAGGTGCACCCGTTCTCGGGCCTGCTGGTCGACGAGGTGCGCGCGCGCGGCGCCTCGGCGGTGGTGCGCGGCATCCGCACGCAGGGCGACTACGAGCACGAGTGGACGATGGCCGGCGTCAACGCGCTGCTGTCTTCCGATGTCGAGTACATCTACCTGCTGGCGCGCCCGCAGCTGGCGGCCATCTCCAGCACGCTCGTGCGCGACGTGCTGCGCCACGGCGGCGCGCTCGACAAGCTGGTGCCGCCGCCGGTGGCCGTGGCCCTCGCGGGCCGCGCGTTCCCGCAGGCCTGACGAGGGCAACCGGCGGGGACACCCCGACCGCCGGGCGCCGCCGGCGCCCGACACCCGTGACCGAGGAGTGAAGCGTTGTTCCTGGATACCGCCACCATCACCGTCCTGTCCGGCAAGGGCGGCGACGGCTGCGTCTCGACGCGCCGCGAGAAGTTCGTCCCCTGCGGCGGCCCCGACGGCGGCAACGGCGGGCGCGGCGGCTCGGTGTGGCTGGTGGCGGACGCGCACCTGACGACGCTGCTGGACTTCCGCTACAAGCGCCGCTACGAGGCCAGGCCCGGCGACAAGGGCGGCGGCAACAACTGCACGGGTCGCGACGGCGCCGACATCGAGATCAAGGTCCCCTGCGGCACGGCCGTGTTCGACGAGGAGAACGGCGAGCAGGTCGGCGACCTGGTCGAGGCTGGGGACCGACTCTTGCTGGCCGAAGGCGGCAAGGGCGGCAAGGGCAACTGGGAGTTCCGCACCGCGCGCAACCAGACGCCGATGAAGGCCACCCCGGGCAAGCCCGGCATCGAGCGCATGATCCGGTTCGAGCTGAAGCTCATCGCCGACATCGGCCTCGTGGGCGAGCCCAATGCCGGCAAGAGCACGCTGCTGTCGGTGCTGACGGCCGCGCGCCCGAAGGTGGCCGACTACCCGTTCACGACGCTGGTGCCCAACCTGGGCATCGTCGACCTGGGCGACTACGCCAGCTGCACGCTGGCCGACATCCCCGGGCTCATCGAGGGCGCTTCCGAGGGGCGGGGGCTGGGGCACGAGTTCCTGCGCCACGTCGAGCGTACGCGCGCCCTGCTGCTGCTGGTCGATCCGTCGGTCAGCGAACCGGCCGAGGCATTGGACATGCTCCGGGGCGAGCTGGTGGCCCACGGCCGGCACCTGGCGAAGCTGCCGTTCGCGGTGCTGGTCACCAAGCGCGACCTGATGGGCGACGAGGCGGCCGCCGACGCGCTCGCCAAGGCGAAGGCCTGGGCCGACCGGGCCGGCGCCGTCGAGACCCTGCAGATCTCCGCCGTGGCCGGCCGCGGGCTGGCCGAGCTGCGGCACCTGATGCGGCGCCTGTACAACGCCTGAGGCGGCAGGCGCCCACGTTCCTCCTCCCGGACGGGACGCACCCGCATTGCACCTTCCCGCGAATGACGCTGCCGCGGCGCCCCCGGCGCCGCGCTGGCTGCGCGATGACGACCCCCATTGGCCGCCCCTGTGGCACACCCTCGACGTGCCGCCGCCCGCGGTGCACGCCTGCGGCGACACGTCCGTGCTGGCCCGCCCGTGCCTGGGCATCGTGGGCACCCGCGGCGCCTCGCCGCGCGGGCTGGCCCTCGCGCGCGACCTTGCGCGCCGGCTGGCGGCCGCCGGCTGGGTCGTGACCAGCGGGCTGGCGCGCGGCATCGACGCGGCCGCCCACAAGGGCGCCCTGGACGCCGGCGGCGACACGGTCGCCGTGATGGCGACGGGCACCGACGGCTGCTACCCCTGGGCGCACCGCGGCCTGCTCGCGCAGGTGCGGGCGCACGGCTGCTCCATCACCCAGTTCGCGCCGGGCACGCCGCCGCTCAAGCACCACTTCCTGCAGCGCAACGAGCTGCTCGCCGGGCTCGTCCACGGCGTGATCGTGGTCGAGGCGCCCGCGCACAGCGGGGCGCTCGACACGGCGCGCCGGGCGCTCGACGCCGGCCGCGAGGTCTTCGCGGTGCCCGGCCCGGTCGACGTCGAGACGAGCCGCGGCTGCCACCAGCTGCTGCGCGACGGCGCCTGGCTGGTCGAGCAGGCCGAGGACGTCCTGCGCGTCCTGGGCGCGCCGGCGCCGGCGGGACTCCAGGCCGCCGACGCCGCGCAC
>CAINDZ010000180.1 GCA_903847545.1 uncultured bacterium
CACCGAGTTGACCCTGGCGGCCGTGGGCCCCGGCGGCCTGCGCCCCTGGCCGGACGCCGCCCCGTGGGACCTGTTGCGCGACGCCCAGCCCGTGCGCGACGCGGCGGCCGCGCCGTCGCCGCCGATCCCCGCGCCGGCGCGCCCCCACATGCCCGGGCTCGAGGTCGTCGGGACGAAGGCGGCGGTGCCGTTCGCGCTGCGCCACCAGCCGCTGCTGGTGCTGGCGGCGGCCGACCGCGTGTCGGGCTGGGGGCTCGAGGGCGCCTGCGCCGTGCTGGGCCGCCTGCTGCTGGGCGGGCATCCCGCGAGGCGCGGCGTGTCCGGGGCCCAGGTCCGCAGCGACACGGCCGCCCTGGCCGGCGAGCTCTTCCCGTCGATCGGGGCCGTCATCGACGGCACGGTCTGGCACGTCGGCCCGAGGGGGCGGACGGTGGCCCGTCACGTGGTCATCGCCGGCGACGACCCGGTGGCGGTCGACGCGGTCGCCCTGCGCCTGGCCGGGCAGGGTCCGCGCGACGTGGGCTGGCTGGGTATCCACGGCGGCCGGGGGCTGGGCCCGGTCGATCCCGCGCAGATGCGGCTGGTCGGGCACACCGGACTGCTCGATCTTGACTTCGACCTGCCCGAACCCACCTTTGCCCGCGGCGTCGCCGGCCCCCTGGCCGGAAGGCGCTGGCCGGCGCTGGCCGCCCGCCTGGGCCTGGGCTCGCGCCCGCGGGCGCAAGGCGGCCCGTGGTTCGGCCTGTACGAGGAAATGCGCGCCGGACAGGTGTCCGGTCCGCGCGGCTGACGCCCGGCGGGCGTCGAACGAAGGCGGACCGATGAACCAGCAGGCGGCAGACGCGGGATTCGTGGACGGGCGCAAGCCGGTGGGCCGGCGCCTGCGCATGCGGGCCCCCGCCAAGGTGAACCTGCACCTGGAGGTGCTCCGCCGGCGGCACGACGGCTACCACGAGATCGAGACCGTGCTGCAGGCCGTCCAGCTCTTCGACACCCTCGAGGTGCGCCTGGACGAGCAGTGGCGCGGGCGCGACCCCGAGATCCTGATCGCCGTCGATGGCGCCGTCCGGGGCGTTCCGGCGGACGAGACGAACCTGTGCTGGCGGGCGGCCCGCCTGTTCTGCGAGCAGCAGCGCGTCTCGGGCCTGATGCGGATCGACCTGCACAAGGAGATCCCGACCGCGGCCGGCCTCGGCGGCGGCAGCAGCGACGCCGCCGCGGTCCTGGTGGCCTGCGACCGCCTGTTCGGGACGGGCCTCGACCCTGACGCCCTGGAAAAGATGGGGGCGGCCCTCGGGGCCGACGTGCCGTTCTTCATCCAGGGCGGGACCATGCTCGGTCGCGGCATCGGGACGATCCTGACCCCCCTGCCGACCGTCCGTTCGGGCCAGTTCCTTATCATCAAACCCAGCTTGAACTTGAGCACGCCGGAGGTCTACGGGCGGCTCAATTTGGGATTGACAGTCCAAAGTCCCAAAGCTAGCATCGCCGTCATCAAGCCGATTCTGGCCCGTTTTCCGCAGAAAACGTGGCCGGGATTCAACCGCCTGGAGGACGTGGTCCTGCCCGGCGAACCCGGCTTGCAGAGACTGGTCCACGAGCTTCGCGAGACCGCGGTCGTGGCCATGCTCTCCGGTAGCGGTTCCGCCGTCTACGGGGTGTTCCCGGCGGACCGCAATCTCGCCCAGATCGCCGGGGGGTATTCGGAATCGGGGATGTTCGTGCGGGTCGTCGGACCGCACCCCGGTGGTGTCGAGATCATGGATGATTGACGCACGCGGGGTGGCTGCCCCGCGACGAAGGTCCTGGGCTTGCCACGGAGAGGGACTGTCTTGGATATTTCCGAAATCAGGATCACCCTGCGTGACGACAACAAGCTGAAGGGCTTCGCCAGCATCACCCTCGAGAACGCCTTCGTCATCCGTGGCCTGAAGATCATCGAGGGCGCCGCCGGGCTGTTCATCGCGATGCCCAGCCGCAAGCGCAAGGACGGAACGTTCCAGGACATCGCCCACCCGATCAACATGTCGACGCGCGAGTGGATGGAGAACCAGGTGATCGCCGCCTACCGCCGCGAGATGCAGCGGGTCGAGAACGGCGAGGTGCCGCCCCCTTCGCGCGGGCACTACGACGAGGACGACGACGACCACGGCTCGGCGATGGCCGGAAGGTACTGAACGCCTTACCTTGGGTCCGTTGCATCCGCACGCCACGACGCGGTTCGTGCGTGATCTTGGTTGGGGCGTCGTCAAGCGGTAAGACACAAGGTTTTGGTCCTTGCATTCGCGGGTTCGAATCCTGCCGCCCCAACCATTCCCGTTCCCACGCCCCCGGGGAGTACACGCATGCGCAACGATCTGGTCGTGATGACGGGCAACGCCCATCGCGCGCTGGGCGAGCTCATCGCCTCGAACCTGAACATCGACCTGCTGCAGGTCGAGGCCGGGCGCTTCTCGGACGGTGAGATCCAGATCAAGATCGGCGAGAACATCCGCGGCACCGATGTCTTCATCGTGCAGCCGACGATGCCGCCGGCCGAGAACATCATGGAGCTGCTGCTGCTGATCGACGCCGTGCGGCGCGCCTCGTGCCGGCGCGTGACGGCCGTCATCCCGTACTTCGGCTACGCGCGGCAGGACCGCAAGGACCAGCCCCGCGTGCCCATTGCCGCCAAGCTGATGGCCGACCTCATCTCGACGGCGGGCGCCAACCGCGTGCTGACCATCGACCTGCATGCGCCGCAGATCCAGGGCTTCTTCAACATCCCGGTGGACCACATCTACTCGGCGCCGGTGTGGCTGAACTACTTCCGCGACCGCTCGCGCGACAACCTGGCCGTGGTGGCGCCGGACGTGGGCTCGATCAAGATGGTGCGCGCGTTCGCCAAGCGGCTGGACGCCAACCTGGCCATCATCGACAAGCGCCGGCCGCGCCCGAACGAGGCCGTCGTGATGAACTTCATCGGCGACGTGAAGGGCAAGGACGTCGTCATCTTCGACGACATGATCGACACCGCCGGCACCCTGGCCGACGCGGCGCGGGTGTGCCACGAGAACGGCGCCCTGTCGATCACCGCCTGCTGCACGCACGCCGTCCTGTCGGGGCGGGCCCTGGAGCGGCTGCAGGCGGCGCCGATCCGCGAAGTCGTTGTCAGCAATACAATTCCGTTCAATCGCTTCGAGCAGTGCGACAAGATCCGGGTGCTGGACATCTCGCCGCTGCTGGCCGACGCCATCGAGCGCATCCACCTCGAGAAGACGGTCAGCGCCCTGTTCGTGTAGCGCCCTCGCCGCCTTGACAGGGGGCGGGACCTGTGCTTTCTTAGACGGTCCTTTTGACGGTTTGCGGCGATGGCCCCGCCGTGGCGGCGCGGCCTGCCCTCATGTTGGTGGAGGAAAGAATCCGATGAGCCTGGTCAACCTGAACATCCATCCGCGGACGACCGCCGGCAAGAACGAGAACCGGCGCACCCGCGCCGCCGGCCGCGTGCCCGCCGTCCTTTACGGCAAGGGCCGTCCCACGGCCAGCATCGAGCTGGAAGGCCACGCCTTCGAGGTCGCCCTCAAGCACCTCGGCGGCCGCAGCGCCATCTTCCAGCTGCACCAGGCCGGCATGGAAGAGGGCCACATCGCGCTGCTGCGCGAGGTCCAGCGCCACGCCGTCACCGACCAGATCCTGCACGTCGACCTGCTGGAGATCCCGCAGGGCCAGCCCGTGACCGTGGACGTGCACGTGCACGTGACCGGTACCTGTGCCGCCACGAAGACGGGCGAGGGCTCGGTTGTCGTGAACCACAACTCCGTCGAGATCAGCTGCCTGCCGCGCAGCCTGCCGGAGTTCGTCGAGATCGACGTGACCAACCTCGAGCTGAACGCCAAGATCCACGCCGGCGACCTCAAGATCGAGGGCGGCGAGGTCGTCTCGGACCCGGAGCTGCTGATCCTCAGCATCAAGCCCGCGTCGACGTTCGACGAGGCCGCCCCGGCCGAGGCCGAGGCTGCCGAGTCCGCCGCGCCGGCGAAGGCCGCGGCGCCGGCGAAGGCCGACGAGAAGAAGAAGGACGACAAGAAGAAGTAGGTCGTCCGCGCCGGCCGGCAGCGGTCGGGGGCAGATGGATGTCCGCGCAGCCGGCCGCCACCACAGCGGCCGGCTGCGGCATTTCCGGCGCCCGGCGCGGTTCGCCGCGCCCGGCAGGAAGGACCCCGACCACGATGACGGACGCGTCCCCCCGGCTGGTGGTCGGGCTCGGCAATCCCGGCGCGAAATACCGCGACACCCGCCACAACATCGGTTTCCTGGTCGTGGAGGAGCTGGCCCGCAGGCAGGGCTGGTCGTGGGTGGCGGGCGCCGGCCGCTGGCGCGAGGCCGCGGCCCCGGACGGGTCCCTGGTGCTGATGCAGCCGCTGACCTACATGAACCTCAGCGGCGAGGCCGTGGCGGACTGGACGACGGCGCACGCCCTGCCGGCCGAACCTCATCCGACCTGCCCTGCGCCGGAAGAATCCCAGGCCCCCGAAGGCTCCCTGGACTCTCTTCCTGCCGCTATCGTCCCCCGCTGGCGCCCGCTCGTCGTCTGCGACGACCTGGCCCTGCCGCTGGGCGCCCTGCGCCTGCGCGCGTGCGGCAGCAGCGGCGGCCAGAACGGCCTGGCCTCGGTCATCGAGCACCTCGGCCACGACGATTTCCCGCGGCTGCGCCTGGGCATCGCGCCCGCCGGCCAGCCGGTGCCCCCGAGTGACTGGGCCGATTTCGTCCTGACCCCGTTCGCCGACGGCGAGCGCGAAGCGGTCGCCGACCTGGTCGCCCGGGCCGCGGACGCCGTCGCCTGCTGCCTGGAGCTGGGACCCGAGGCGGCGGCCTCGCGCTTCAACAGGCGCTAGGACAACAGGTTGCGCGCCCTGCGGGCGGGGACGGCAGTGCGGGCACAATTTCCCGGGCACGGCCGGATGTGACAGGAAACCTGCCGGCGCGGCCTTGCGCGCGGCGATACGAACGCCTATACTTCGCCGTTCCGCGCAAGCGGTCGCGGGCCCGTGTGCCCGCCACAAAGCTCAACAGCCCAAACGCTGTACCAAGCTGTGTGCTCACATCCCTACCCGGGCTGACGTCGTGGCGACCCTTCGCGGGCACGTCACGGGGAATAGAGACCCGGGTCGATCTGTCCGAGGGGAGGTGTTACCAGTGAAGAAGTACGAATGTGTGTTCATCCTGCGGGCCGACCAGCCCGAGGCTGCCATGGCGGCCCGGGTCGATCGCTGCAAGGAGATCATCGCCGCGCATGGCGGTGAAGTGACGCTCGAGAACCACTGGGGCGTGCGTCGCCTGGCTTACGAGATCGAGTTCGAGAGCCGTGGCAACTACATGTTCCTGAAGTTCAACAGCCGGGGGACGGCCGTGGCCGACCTCGACAAGTTCCTGCGCCAGGACGACCAGGTCCTGCGCCACCTCGTGGTGGTGGACGAGGACTGGGCCGAGCGCAACCGCGCGTCGATGGCCAAGCGTCGGGCGAACCGTCCGGCGGATGTTGCGCCGCAGGCGCCGGTGTCGGCGCCGACGGAGGCCGCGGAGTAGTTCCGCGACCGACCGCACGGGAACAGTTGAACCCTGGTGATCGAGCCGCCCGGGCGCACGGCGCCGGGCGGCCTCTCGAGGAAAGGAGGGTCCGATGGCTCGCAAGAATCTTCGGATCAAGAAGAAGAAGAAGAAGCGGCGGCACGGTAAACAGAAGGTCTGCTTCTTCACGAAGACCGGCATGGTTGCCATCGACTACAAGGACGAGGAAACGCTCCGCCGGTTCGTCACCGAACGCGGCAAGATCGCGCCCCGTCGCAATACCGGCACCAGCCCCAAGTTCCAGCGCCCGCTGGCCTCGGCCATCAAGCGCGCGCGGCACCTGGCCATGCTGCCGTTCGTGAAGGAATACTACCGGTAGTCCGGATCTGCCGGGCGACGGGGAAGGGTACGCGGTGCCTGGACCGTCCGTTGGTATCGCCGTGACGGGCAAGCGTGAACCTTCGGCGCTCCTGGCGCCGTTGGCCGCCCTCGTCACGATCGCCACGGCCTGGCTGCTGAAGCAGGCCGGGGCGCAGTTGGCGGCGGCGGAAACAGCCGGCAGCACGAACGGCGTGCTGTGGCTGCCCGCCGCGATGGTGGCACCGCTGGTGGTCGGGGTCCTGTGGGGCCTGGCCGCCTGGGGTGATCGCCGGTGGTGGAGGTTGCTCGGGTCGCTCGCGGCCTGGCTCGGTTCGGGGTACCTGCTGGTGCAGGGACCGGACACCTGGCAGATGACGGCGAACGTCGCGGCGGGCCTGCTGGCAGGCCTGGCGTGGCGCCACCGGTGGCGATTCGACATCGCCCTGGTGGGGGTGGCTGCGGCGTTGGCGCCGCTGGTGGTCTGGGCCGCGGTCCAGATGCCGGTGGCAAAGCAGCTCCAGGAGATCAGCGACCAGTCGCTGAAGGTCCTCGAGCAACAGGCGCCGCCGAACACCGACCCGGCCGAGTTGGCGAAGGCGCGGGAGATCGGCCGGCAGCGGATGGCGCAGCTGGTCGACTGGACCCTGCGGCTGTACCCGTCGCTGATCGCGACGGGGCTGCTCGGGCAGGCGCTCATCACCCTGCTGCTGGTCCGCGTGGCGGGCCGCCGGCAGGGGCTGGCGTCGGTCGGTTGGGGTCTGCCGCCGTTCGCGCGTTGGCGACTGCCGTTCTACATGGTGTGGGCGCTCGCGGCGGGGATCGGCCTGCTGGTCACGAGGCGGGCGCCGTGGGCGGACGTGGGGCTGAACCTGACGGTTCTGGCCGCCGCGATCCTGAGCGTGCAGGGGCTGGCCGTCCAGTACCACGTGTCGCGGCGACTGCTGCCGCCGCTGTGGATGGTCGCCTACTGGGTCCTGATGATCCTGGCGTTCGTTCCGATGCTCGTCACCAGCGTCCTGTTGGGCCTGGCCGACCAGTGGCGGGACCTGCGCCGGCTCGACTCCGGCGAAACCGAGGCCGGAAGCCAATGACCAAAGGTGGTTAAGTGATGGAAATCATCCTGATGCACAACGTCGAGAACCTCGGCCGCATGGGCGAGACCGTCTCGGTTGCCCGCGGCTACGCGCGCAACTACCTGATCCCCCGGGGTCTGGCGGTCACGTCGTCCGAGGCTTCCCGCAAGATCGTCGCCGCGCACCTCAAGCAGGAGGCCAAGCGCGAGGACGGTCGGCTGGCCGACGCCCGCGCCCTGGCGGCGAAGATCGGCACGTTGACGTGCACGTTGTCGGTGCAGGCGGACGAGGAGAACAAGCTCTTCGGTTCGGTCACCGCGCGCGACATCGCCGGCGCCCTGCAGAGTGCGCACGCCAGCTTCGACCACAAGCAGGTCCAGCTGGACGAGCCCATCAAGCTGCTGGGCGAGTTCGATGTCGCCGTGAAGATCTACGGGGACGTCACCGTGACGGCGAAGGTGAACGTCGTTCGGTCCTGACCGGCGGGAGCCCGCGATGAGCGCGTCGCCCTGGAACCAGTCGAGCCCCGGCCGCGCGCCGGGGAACCGTTCCGCGGCCGACGGCCGTGATCACGCACAGGTCCGTGGGATCTGCGTGATCATGGCCGGAGGCCGCGGCACGCGTTTCTGGCCCCTCAGCCGCACCGCGCGGCCCAAGCAGCTGCTGCCGCTGTCCGCCGGCAGCAGCCTCCTGCGCGAGACCTTCGACCGCGTCGCGCCGCTCGTGGGCGCCGACCGGGTCCTGGTGGTGGCCAGCGGCGACCTGGCGCCCGCGATCCGCAGTGAACTCCCCGAGATCCCGGCCGATCATGTGGTGAGCGAACCGGTGGGCCGCAACACGGCCCCCTGTGCCGTGCTGGGCATGGGGCTGGCCGCCCGGCTCGACGCCGGCGCGCCGGTGGCGCTGCTGCCGGCCGACCACCACATCCCCGACGGGGCCGCGTTCGCGCGGCAGCTGGACGTGGCGTTCGCGCTGGCCGGCGCCCCGCAGGCGGTGGTGACGTTCGGCGTGCGGCCGACGCATCCCCACACCGGGTACGGCTATCTCGAGGTGGCCGCGGGCGGGGGCGACGAGCCGCAGCCGGGCCTGGGATTCGTCGAGAAGCCCGACGCCGCCACGGCCCAGGGCTATGTCGACGGCGGGCGGCACTACTGGAACAGCGGCATCTTCGTCTGGAACCCGGCCTGGTTCGCGGCAATGGCCGACCGGCACCTGCCGGAGGTCCGGGCGCGGATGGCCGTCCCGGTGGCCGCCTTTGGAACCGACGGCTTCGGCCCGGCGTTGGACGCCGCTTACGCCGGCTGCCCGGCCGCCTCGGTCGACGAGGCGATCATGGAGAAGCTGGCGGGATTCACGGTCGTGCCCGCGGCGTTCGCGTGGTCGGATCTCGGCGACTGGGAGGCCTGGGGTGAACTGGCCGGTCCCGCCGCCGGCAGCGACGGCGCCTACGCCGGGACCGGCGACGTGCTGTCGATCGGAAGCGCCGGCAACATCGTGCGCGGCGACCGGCGCCTGGTGGCGCTGGTCGGTGTGGACGACCTGGTGGTCGTCGACACGCCCGATGCGCTGCTGGTCTGCCGTCGCGGCGAAACCCAGCGCCTGCGCGAGGTGATCGCGCAGCTCGAGAAGAAGGGCCGCCGGGACCTCCTCTAGGGGGCCGCGGTCGGACATCGTCATCAACCTGCTGCCAAGGAGTCCCGTGTCATGGTTCGCGCCCGTCGAAACGCCCGCCTGCGCCCCGCCTTCGTGGCGGCGGCCATCCTCGTCCTCGGATTCCTGGCGATCGCCGGTTGCCGGCAGGCGACGGGCGCCAGCTTCGGCTGGAAGCCGATGTTCGGCGACCTGGCACGCGACACCAGCCCGGTCATCGCGAAGGTCGGCGAGGTCGAGATCACGCAGGCCGACCTCGAGCAGTTCATCGACGAGCAGCCCGAGCGGCTCAAGGGCGACTACGCCGGCCCGGAGGGCGAGCGCGTGGCGCTCAGTCGCATGATCGAGCAGTCGCTGATGGTGCTGGGCGCCGTGGACCGCGAGCTCTACAACGACCCCATCGTCGCGCGTTCGCTGGTCATGCAGCGCCGCCTGACGCTGGACAAGGCGATGCGCCAGTTCGGGCTGCTGAAGGACGCCAAGCCGTCCGAGGCCCAGATGCGGGAGTACTACGAGAAGAACACGAGCCGTTTCCACCAGCAGGGCCTGGTCCGCGCGCGCCACATCGAGGTCGCGTCGAAGGCCGACGCCGACCGCGCCTGGGCGCGCCTGCAGAAGTTCGAGCAGACCAAGGACCGCAAGGACGACTGGGAGCACGTCTGCGAGGACTTCACGATCAACGAGAAGACCAAGAAGCTGTCCGGCGACGCGGGCTGGATGGGCGACGGCACCGCCGTGCCGCTGATCGACGCGGGCGAGGCCTTCTCCAAGGCCGTGTACAACATGCCGATCGGCTTCAACGCGCCGATCAAGGTCGGCGAGCACTGGCACATCGTGCAGATCTCGCACCGCGAGTTCGAGCGCAACTCTTCGTTCGAGGAGGCCAAGGACGCCATCCGGAACGAGATGATGCCCGGCTTCCAGGACGCGATCATCAAGGACTACCTGAAGGGCGCCCGCACGAAGTACGGCGTCAAGACGCTGGGCCGCTTCGCCC
>CAINDZ010000181.1 GCA_903847545.1 uncultured bacterium
CGCAGTACCCGCGGAGCTTGGATGGACACGAAAAATTCCCCGGACCCGGCGTCGCGCGCACGCACGATCCTCGTCATCAGGCCCGTCCTCAAGATCGCCGGCGGCACCATCCGCCTGGCGTGGTGGGACGGCGAGGGCCCCGAGCAGCCATGCGGAACGCTGGCCGTCGACGGCGATCCCGACCACGACTGGCCCGGCCTGGCGGCCGAGGTCGAGGCGGCGCTCGCGGGCGGTTGCCGGCGGTTCATCCTGGACCTGGACCGGGTGCCCTGGATGAACTCGCGGGGGCTGGGGCGGCTGGTGGCCCTGTGGAAGTCGCTGGACACCTCGGGCGCGCGCCTGGTGGTGGTCTGCTCCAGCGACCGGATCGTCAACATCCTGCGCATCGCCCAGCTCGATGAGATCCTGCGCCCGCTCCCCAGCCTTGCCGATGCTGCCCGGGAATGGCCCGTGATGCCCTGAAACGGGGCCGAATGAGGGTCCTCTGTGGGTTGCCGGTAGACATTTCCGCACTATTTTGGGCTCATTAGCATCTTGCGCAGTGGATATTACAAAATGTATAATTAGTGCACGTGATCGATGTGTTCTCGGCAAAGGTATTCTTGCAGTACGAAGGATGGTCTGGTCGGGAGGGGGATCCGGCCAGGTAGCTTGACGATACCAGCGTGGCCGGGTCGCGCGCGGCGCCAGGGGGGCGCGGCGGAGACCGGGATCCCCACACGGCCACGTCGCCAGGCACCCAGGAAGGACTCTACGTTGATGACCGCCTCCATCGCCCAACTCTCCGGCCGCCGGCTCGCACGCGTCGTCCTGATGATCATCACCTGCCTGTCGGGATTCGGCGCCGTCGCCGCCCGGGCGCAGGGAATCGTCGACGACTTCCATGCCTGCGAACTGGACACCGCCTGGACCTTCGTCGACCCGCGAGGTGACAACGCCAGCGCGACCATCGTCGGCGGCTACTCGGCCGATGCGCACCTGGCGATCCACGTGCCCGGCGGCGCCGAGCACGAGGCGTGGGCCGGCGTGGTCAACGCCCCGCACGTGTCGAGGCCGATCGCCGACGCCGACTTCACGACGACGGTGAACTTCGCCACGGAACTGCCGGCCGGATACGCCCAGGAAGGCATCTTCGTCCGCGAGGGCGGGTCGCAGTGGCTGCGACTGGAGTTCTTCCGCGACAACTCCGGCTTCTTTCATGCGGCGGCCGTCGGCTCGCCGGACACCGTCTTCTTCGACGAGTGGATGCTGCCCGAGCAGCACAAGCCCTTCTACATGCGCGTCACGCGCACCGGCGACAGCTGGCTGATGGAATGGTCGACCAACGGCGTGGCCTGGCAGCAGGCGGGCCCCGTGTTCACCTTCGCGTTCCACCCGGATCGCATCGCCGTCTACGCCGGCAACCGCGGCGAGACGCCGGTCGCCCACACGGTCGAGGTCGACTGGATCGGCACCGACGGCGCGGGTGACGACACGGCGCGCAACACGCTGGCGACGTCCGTCGCCGGCGGCGGCGGCCTTGTCGCGCGCGGCCCCGACCTGGAGAACTACGCCTGCGGGCAGCAGGTGACGCTGACGGCCGTGGACCAGCCGGGCTGGACGTTCGCGGGCTGGAGCGGGGGCGCGAGCGGCCTGCAGAACCCGTTGACGGTCGCGATGGACGGCCCGCGCGCCATCGAGGCTACGTTCGTGCCGATCGCGGTGGACACCCTGGCGACCGCGGTCAGCGGCGGCGGCTCCATCGGCCTGTCGCCGCCGGGCGGCATCTACAACCGCGGCACCGTCGTCACGGTGACGGCCCTCGACACGCCGGGCTGGGTGTTCGACGCGTTTTCCGGCGACCTGACGGGCAGCACGAACCCGCAGTCCATCACGATGAACGGCAACCACGCGGTCACGGCCACGTTTGGCCCGGCGCCGCAGTACACGGTGACGACCACCGCGGACCCGGTGTCCGGGGGAACCGTCACGCTGGACCCGGCCGGCGGCACGTACAACGCCGGCACGCGCGTGGCGGTGCGCGCCGTCCCGGCCCAGGGCTGGGCCTTCAGCGGCTGGAGCGGCGACCTCGCCGGCCTGCTCAATCCCGACACGCTGGTGGTCGACGCCGCCAAGTCCGTGACGGCTGCGTTCACCCTCCTGCCGATGCGCACGCTCACCATGACGATCAACGGCTCCGGCACGGTCGAGCGCATTCCGGACCTGGCGCAATACCTCCACGGGACGCAGGTCGTGTTCCTGGCGCAGCCGGACAGCGGCTGGCGGTTCGTCGGGTGGGGCGGCGACCTGACGGGCTCGGCATCGCCCGACACCCTGCTGATGGACGCCGACCGCGCGGTCACCGCGACGTTCGAGGTCATCCCCCCGCTGATGGCGTCGGACGACTTCAACCGCTGCGAGCTGGGCCCGAACTGGACCGTCGTCGACCCGTACGGCGACGGCGGCAACGCGCAGATGGTCGGCGCCTACTCGGGCAGCGCGGGCGTGGCCATCAGCGTGCCCGGCGGCTTCGAGCACGAGATCTGGGCGGGCCACATCGGCGCCACGCACATCCTGCAGCCGGCCGCCGACGTCGACTTCACGATCGAGGCCAAGTTCGACGCCGACCTGCCGATGCACTTCGCGCAGGAGGGCATCGTCATCAAGGAGAGCGACGCCCGCTGGGTGCGTTCGGAGATCTTCCGCGACGACTTCAACCGCCTGCGCGTGGCGGTCGACCGCGGGCCGGACATCCTGACCCACGACGTGTACCTGCCCGAGGGCCTGACGGCGCCCATGTGGATGCGCCTGCAGCGCACCGGGGACACGTGGATCCAGTCGTGGTCCTCCGACGGCGTCGTCTGGAACGTCGCGAACGGCCCCTTCACGTACCACATGACCGTCACCGAGGCCGGCCTGTTCGCGGGCAACCGTGGCGCGGCGCCGCCGGCGCACACGGTGCTCGTCGACTACATCCGCAACATCCCGGGCGCGCCGGCGGGCGAGGACTCGGTGCGCGCCCCGCTGGACGTCTCCGTCGACGGCTCGGGCTCGGTCGTGAAGGCGCTCGGGCTCGACACCTACGCCTGCGCGCAGGTCGAGACCCTGACGGCCGTGAGCCAGCCGGGCTGGACGTTCAGCGGCTGGACGGGCGCCGTCACGGGCACGCAGAATCCCGTCCTCGTCACGATGGCCGGCCCGGCCGCCGTCGTGGCGCACTTCACCGAGTTGCCGCAGTACACGCTGGTCGCGGACGTCGCCGCGGGTCAGGGCTCCGTGCTGATGGACCCGCCGGGCGGCCTCTACCACGAGGGCGCGCGCGTCGCGGTGACGGCCGTGCCGGCCGATGGCTGGGCCTTCGGCTCGTGGAGCGGCGACCTGGCGGGCTCCGCCAACCCCGACACCGTGGTGATGACGGCGGCGCGCTCGGTCAGCGCCACGTTCACGCAGCTGCCGACCGTCAACTTCGTCAGCGTGACCGTGCCGTCGGGCGCCGCGCTGTCGACCGTCACCACCTGCGTGGACAGCATCGCCGTGCGTATCGACCGCGGCGAGAGCGTGCCGGTCCACGCCTTCAGCGTGGACCTGAAGCTGGTCAACCTGGCCCTGTGCGACAGCGTGGCCTCGGTCCGCGAGGGCGGCTACCTGGGCGCCCACGGCAACGTGTCGTTCGTCGCCACGCAGACCAGCGACAGCACCGTGACCATCGCCGGCTCGCTGCTGGACGGGCCGTGCGGCGTCGGCGACGCGGCCGGCGTGCTGGCCTGGCTCGACGTGTCGGCGCTGGTCGGCGACGGCGAGGGCACCGTGACCGTCACCGCGGTCCAGCTGCTGGACTGCGCGGGACAGCCGCGCATCGCCGAGGCTGCGGGCAGCGGCACGGTCCTCATCGACCACACGCCTCCCGCGCCGGTGGCGGGCCTGGCGGCGGCGACCGTGATGTCCGGCAACGCGGCCGGGGCGGTGGCGGCGATCAACGTTTCGTGGTCCGCGCTGCCGTCGACCGACATCCAGGCCGTCGAGGTCTGGCGCAAGGGCTTCGGCGCGCATCCCGAATATTCCGACGGCGGCGGCGTCGCGCCGACGGCGCCGGCGATCGGCGTCGACCCGGCGGGCGCGGGCTGGCAGCTGGCATCCGTGCTGCCGACCGGGGCCGCGGGGTTCATCGACCATCCCGCGACGCGCGACTTCTGGCACTACCACGTGCGCACGCGGGACCTGGCGGGCAACCTCGCGGCGACCGCGACGGTGGTCCCTGCCCTGGACTACCTGCTGGCCGACGTGGCCGGCGGCGCCGGGGATGCGGGCGACAACGCCGTGGACGCGCAGGACGTGACGCGCTTCACGGGCGCCTACGGCACGCTGGACGGCGCGGTCGACTACGTCAGCGCGTGCGACGTCGGCCCGACGGCGGACGCGAGCCCGTTCTCGCTGCCGACCACGGACAGCCGCATCGACTTCGAGGACCTGATGATCCTGGGCCTGAGCCACGGCCTGGACCTCGCGGCCGGCTCCGGCGCGGTGCCGCCGTCGCCGATCCCGGCGGGGGCCAACGCGATCATGCTGACGCCGGACACCTTGCCGGCGGTGGGCATGACCTTCGACGTCACCATCGTGATGGCGGGCAACGGCACCGTGCAGGGGCTCAGCATCCCGCTGACCTGGGACAACGACGTGGTGCACCCGGTGGCGGTGGCGCCCGGCGCGCTGCTGGCGGGGCAGGGCGGCCAGGCGCTGGCGCTCATGCCGCAGCCGGGGATCGTCGATGTCGTGCTGCTGGGCCTGCGCGAGCGCGGCATCTCGGGCGCCGGTGCGCTGGCCGTGGTCACGTTCGAGGTCGTCGGACCCGGCCAGCCGCAGTTCGGCGTCGGGACGCCGGATGCGCGCGGCCAGGCCAACGACGCGGTGTCCGTCGCGGTCAACGGCGTGTCGGACGCGCCGGACCTGCCGGGGGCGCCGACGCTGACGGTCCTGCACCAGAACAAGCCGAACCCGTTCAACCCCCGGACGACGGTGTCCTTCGACCTGGCCCGCCCGGGCCAGGTGCGCCTGGTGGTCTACGGGCTCGACGGGCGCGTGGCCAGCGTGCTGGCCGAGGGCTCGCTGCCCGCCGGCAGCCATGCCTATGCGTGGGACGGCACGGACGCGGCCGGGCGTCGCCTGGCATCGGGCGTCTACCTGGTGCGGCTGGTCACGCCCGACGGCGTTCGCGACATCCGCATGACGATGTTGAAATAGGCGGGGCGGCCTGTTCGCCACCGCGAAGCGGCCGGGTCCACGCGGACCCGGCCGCTCCTTTTCGCCGACACGCCAACTGATTCCATCGCTTGCGGTTACGCGCGTCGTGTTGGCAATTGGACAGGAAATTGCTTGTTGTCGGGCGGTTCTTTGTTGTATGATCGCGTGAGTACCACATTTCGTCATTCAGCACCCGGTGGGCCGCCCCTTACGCTGTCGGGTGCGTCGTGGCATGTCCGGATCGAAGGATGACACCGATGCGCGCTCGCCCCTGGCCGCTGTTGTTCGCCTGCCTGACCGTGTGCGCCGTGCTGGCGCCGGGAGCCCGGGCCCAGACCTCGCCCGCCCGGCAGGCCGGCCTGAAGCTGGACCAGATCCTCGCGGTCGACCGCGTCGGTGAGGCCCTGACGCTGGCGCCGGCGGCGGACCTGCTGGCCGCCGAACTCTACCACCGCGCCTCGGACCAGGCGCCCGTGCTGCGCGTGAGCTTTCTGTCGCTGTCGCCCGAAGGAATGCCGTCGCTGCTGGCGGCCGAGGCCGCGGCCGGCCGGCCCGCCAGCGTGCGGGTGACGGTCGACGCGCCGGGCGTGCAGGCGGCGGCCACGCTGCGTCGCGAGGGCGATCGCTGGCTGGCCGACCTGCCCGCGGACGCCGCCAAGCGCGACGGCGCGTCGTGGTTCACCGTCGCGGGCGACCCCGATGCGCTTTACCTGGTCCTGCCCGCCGACCCGGCGAAGGCCGGCGGCCCGTGGCCCGTCACCATCGGGACGAGCGCGGGGGCCGGCGGCGATCATCTGGCCGCGACCTATCCCGCCGACAAGGCCTACGAGGCCAACTGCGCGCTGGTGCTGCACGGCAACCAGGGCCTGGGCTACACCGACGTGCTGCACGGCACGGGCAGCAACCTCGACGGCACCGGCTTCGACGAGGCGCTGCAGGTGCACCAGGGCACGGGCGTGCCCGGCAACTTCCACATGAGCGGCACGTTGATCACGGCCGCCGAGTGGGCCGCCAACAACGGCGACCCCGTCGACTTCAACGCTTGGCTGGCCGCAGGCGTCACCGCGGGCTGGGCGGGGATGATCTCGTCGGCCTACGCGCAGCACATCATGCCGTTCGCGACGAACGCGATGAACGACTGGGCCGTCGAGACGCAGGCGCAGATGGTCGCCTCGCGCTACGGCTACGTGCCCCACGTGGCGTGGGTGCCCGAGCGCGTGTGGCTGAACACGTCGGGCTATCCCAGCAGCGGCGTGAACGACTGGATCGGCGACAACTGGCAGTCGCACGGCATCTACGGCGTCATCCTCGACGACGACGTGCACCTGGCGGGGCACGACAACCACCGCATCCACACGCTGGCCGCCAACGGCCTGCGGCTGGTCCCGCGCGACCGCACGTTCACCGGGAACATCGTCGGCGGCAACGGGCAGGGCGCGCTGGACATCCTCACCGGTCTGGCCGGCGGCGGCGTGGGCACGTACCGCATCGCCGTGCTGGCCGAGGACTGGGAAGCCATCGCCGAGATGGGCGGCTGGGCGACGACCACGCCCAACGCCAAGGAGACCTACGACTGGTTCGTGGGCAAGTGCGCCACCGAGAGCGGCTGGCTGCACACCTGGAAGCTGTCCGACGCGCTCAGCAACGGCAACTTCAACGGCGACTCGATGAGCATCAACCCCGGCACCTACACCGAGATCGGCGGCACCGGCGGCTACGGCGGCGGCGACAACGGCTGGTACTCGCACTGGGCCGGCTGGGTGCCGTACGCCAACGGCGGCAACGGCAGCGGTACCTGCGCCGGCGGCGGCGGCAACTGCCGCAACTACGGCCAGCTGTGGACCGACGCCTACAACGCCCTGATGGCCAGCCCGAACAACAACGTCTCGCAGGCCGGCTGGTACGTGCTCATGACGAACCTGCACGAGACGGCGTGGCACGACGGCATGGGCGGGGCGATCAGCGGCTGGCAGCACAAGTACTCGGCCCACATCAAGAACGCGATGGTGTACGCCGCGGCCTCGCACTGGGCGGCGGGCGAGTACGCCACCACGACGAACGCCTACCTGAGCGACATCGACGGCGACGGCTTCCAGGAGGCCGTGCTGCACAACGACCGCCTGTTCGCCGTCCTCGAGGGCAACGGCGGCCGGCTGACGCACCTGTTCGTCAAGGGCAGCGGCTACGACGACACCGCCATCGGCGTGGACAACGCCTACTGGGCGGACACCGAGGGCGACTACAACGACGCCAACCACGTGGGCGGGCTCAGCGACGTCTCGCCCGACTACCAGCACCTCGGCTACACGATGACCCCGTCGGTGGCGGGCGGCACCGCGTCGGTGGTGCTGCAGCACGCCGAGGTGACCAAGACCGTCTCGCTGTCGACCGGCAACCCGTACGCCGCGGTGACCTACAGCGTGGGACCGGCCACCCACTGGATCAAGACGGGCTTCTCGCCCTCGCTGGTGGACCTGGTCTGGAACGCGCAGATGGATCGCGTGTGGGCCGGCGACGCCTCGTACATGGGCTTCCGCAACCCGAACACGGGCGTGGTGGCGGCCTACGTGCTGGGCGGCGGCGGCGCGCAGCACCAGCAGGAGATCAGCGGCACCCTGATGCGCGGCGACGAGATCCGCGGCGCCGGCGTGTTCCAGTGCCTGCTCTACGCGGGGACGGCATCGGCGCCGGGCGCGGGCGGCGAGATCGCCGAGCTGCGCACGCTGTCGGACAACCTGCACGACACCATCGGGCCGTCGGCGCAGGCCGCGGCCTGGTACCCGCAGACGAAGCGCCTGGTGCTCGGCTTCGACCAGGCGGCGCAGCTGTCGTCGCCGACGGGCATCGTCATCGCCGGCCCCGGCGCCAACGTGACGCTGCCGGCGGGCACGACCGTGGTCGGCAGCCAGCCGTCGGTGTCGCTGACGCTGGCGGTCGACGCCGCGACGGCGGCGCTCATCGACGCGCAGACCGCGCTGGGCAACGTGACGCTGCGCCTGGACGCGGGCGCCGTCGCCGACGCCGGCGGCAACGGCAATGCGCTGCTCGGCGCGCCGGGCCTGGCCGTGTCGGTCCTCGGCACCAGCGTGGTCATCGACGGGCGCGTGGATCCCACCGAGTGGGCGGGCGCGCAGGTGTTGAACGACGCCTCGGACTCGGGCTGGGGCGCGGGCAACGAGATCGACCGGCTGCTGGTCAAGTGGGACGCGCAGTACCTCTACGTGGCCATCGACGGGCAGGTCAGCGGCAACAGCTGGCTGCTGTACCTCGACCGCGACCCTGGCACGGCGAACGGCCAGACGAACCTGACGGCCATCAACGCGTGGGAGCGCGGGGCCTCGTTCACGGCGGCGGGCTTCGCGCCCGACTTCCAGTACGGCTGCTACCAGCACCAGTCGCAGTACGACGGCGACGGATTCTGGCAGCTGCTTTCGCCGACGACGACGCTGGCGCGCAGCGCGGAGATCGCCAAGGCGTTCGACTCGTTCCACAACTTCGGCAGCGCCAGCGGCAGCGAGCTGGCCATTCCCTGGAACGTCATCTACGGCCTGGGGGCGGGCGTCGTCCCTGCCGGCGCCAAGGTGGCGCTGGTGGCGTCGGTGTGCTGGGATCCCGAGCCGGGCGGCGTGCTCGGCGGCGACTCGGCGCCCAGCAACCTGGCGGCGACGCTGCCCGTGGTCGACAATGCATGGACCGTGACGGTCGACGGCAACGACGACGGCCGGCCCGACGGCACCTGGGTGTCGGGCGTGCCGCGCGCCGACACGGTCGGCGTGCGCCTGCTGCCCAACCAGCCGAACCCGTTCAACCCGTCGACGAACCTCGTGTTCGAGATCGACGGACAGGCCGGCGCCGACGTCAGCCTGGCCATCTACGACATGGGCGGGCGCCTGGTGCGCACGCTCGTCGCCGAGTCGCTGGAGCCGGGACGGCACCACCGGACCTGGGACGGCCTGGACGCGCAGGGGCGCGCCGTGGCCGCCGGCACCTATTTCGCCCGTTTGTCCGCACGTGGACTGGTCTCGACCCGTCCGCTCTCGCTCGTGAAGTAAGGAGGAGTCCCAATGCGTGCTCGTTACAGCCTGCCGCGCCTCGTGGCGGCGGCCCTGCTGATGGTCGTGCTGGCGGCCGGGTGGTCCTGGGCCACCACGCCGCAGACGATCGTCATCGACGGGGTCAACGACTTCCTGCCGGCCAACCTCGTCGACGCCGACGCGGCCGACACCCAGTTCCCCAACATCGACCTGGGTGACACCTACGCGACGAACGACGCGGTCAACCTGTTCCTCGGCCTGGCCCAGGCGCCCGCCGGCTGGAGCGGCGTGCAGATCGGCATCGCCATCGACGTGAACACGGTGGCCGGCGGCACGGCCGACCCGTGGGGCCGCAAGCTGGAGTGGAGCGGCGCGGCCTACAAGCCCGACTTCATGTTCTACGTCAACCTGTCCAACAACTGGCAGGCGGCCTACCAGTGGAACGGCACCAGTTGGTCGGGCATCGGCACGGCCGGGCCAGGCGGACTGGGCTGGAACACGGCGACGGGCTTCAAGGAGCTGCCGATCCTGCTGTCGACCCTCGGCGTGTCGCCCGGCAGCACGATCCGCTGGGAGGCCTGGGTGACGCAGGACGGCTCGACCAAGGGCCCGCTCGACGCGATGGCCAATGACGGTTCGCAGCTGTCGACCCCGACGTTCACCCTGTGGGACACCGCGGCGGCGATCCCGATGGTCGACCTGTCGACGTATACGGTCCAGTCGGCCGCCGACCCCAACCCGCCGTACGTGACCGGCGTTCAGGCGACCAGCTACCCGATCGGGACGGCCTTCGACGTCGTCTTCAACGAGCCCGTGAAGGCCTCGAGCGTGCTGGCGAACGGCAGCCAGTTCGTGTTCAGCGGCGGCGCCACGGCGACGGCCGCATCGGTGGCCGGCAACGTCGTGCACCTGACGCTGGCCGCGGCCCCGGCCGCCTCGGCGTCGTTGTACACCGTCACCGTGACCGGCGTGACCGACCTGGCCGGCAACGCCGTGCCGGCGGACAACGTCCAGAACCGGGCCTGCTTCGGCTTGAAGGACGTCACGTTCCGCGGCAAGTTCAGCCAGTTCCTGCTGGGCCAGGGCGCGGGCCCGCACGCCTTCTCCATCGAGGGCGACCAGGCCCCGCTGACGTTCGACCCCCTGTGCGACACCGGCATCATGGTCGACACCGGCAGCGGCGGCGTCTGGGAATACACCGTGAAGATGCTGTACGCCGGCGACTGCGCCGCGGGCACCGGCACGAAGACCTTCGAGTTCAAGTGCAACTACAACTGCGGCACGTGGGAGCCCCTGTCCAACAACCGCACGCACACGCTGGACGTCGCCAACGGCGCGTCGGACCTGGTCGAGTTCTGGTGGAACAACGAGGACCCGACGCTCTTCACGACCCGCGCGGTGGACGTCGTCTTCCACGTGGACATGAACATGGCCGGCTTTGCCGTCACCGACTCGATCGGCATCAACGGCAACGTGCTGCCCTTGAACTACACGCGGCCGACGACGAACCTGCTGCATGACGACGGCCTGGCCGGCGACACGACGGCCGCCGACGGCATCTTCGCGGCGACGATCAGCTTCCCGAGCGGGTCGCGGCGCGACGTGGCCTACAAGTTCCTCAAGAACTCGGTCTACGAGTGCCTGGGACAGGGCGACCGCACCCTGTACCTGAACGACACGCTGTACGGCAACGGCAGCAACGGCGGCCCGGCGCTGGACCTGCCGGTGGTGAAGTACGACTTCTGCTCGAAGATCTGGCGCGATGTGGCCGTGGTCTTCAGCGTCGACTTCAACAACACCGCGTGGGCCGGCATCAAGCCGGGCGACGTCGTGAGCGTCGACGGCACGCCGAACTTCGACGGCACGTTCAACTGGGACGTGCCCTCGCTGAACAACCTGCTCGACAACGGCGTGGCGCCGGACGTCACGGCGGGCGACAAGATCTACACGGGCAAGGTCGTGTTCCCGGCCGGCAGCGACCAGAACATCTCGTACAAGTACCTGCACAAGGACGTGTTCGAGTGCCTGGGCGAGAGCGACCGCGGGTTCTCGATCAACTGCGACACGTACAGTGTCGGCACCCCGCAGGTGCTCGCGATCGACCGCTTCCAGGCTTGCCCGGTCTCGGGCGTGCCCTCGGCGCAGGTAGGCGGCCTGGTGCTGGACCAGAACAGCCCCAACCCGTTCAACCCGAAGACCGTCATCAGCTTCACCGTGGACCGCGAGGGCCGCGGCAGCCTGCGGGTGTACAACCTGCGGGGCGAGCTGGTGCGCACGCTGCACGACGGCGCGTTCGGCGCCGGGCAGCAGGCGATCGAGTGGGACGGCCGTGGCGACAACGGTGTCCTGGCGGGCAGCGGTGTCTACCTGTACCGCCTGGAAGTGGGCGGGCAGGCGGTCAGCCGACGGATGATGCTGCTCAAGTGATGCCGCCGTCCTAGCGACGGGGCGCACACAAACAACACGTGGCGGGCAGTCCTCGCGCCTTCGGCGCTGCGGATAGCCCGCCA
>CAINDZ010000182.1 GCA_903847545.1 uncultured bacterium
CGACACGGTGAACGTGGGCGCAGTGGTCGTGGTCATCGACGACGGCGCGGGCGCCGCGGCCCCGGTGCCCGAGGCTGCCAAGGCCGCGTCGACCAAGGCCGCGCCGACACCGACGCCCGCCCCGGCCGCCGCAGTTGCGCCGGCGCAAGTGCCGGTCTCCCCCGGCGGCCCGCAGCGCCCCGTGCCCGCGGCGCCCGCGACGCGCCGCCTGGCCCGCGAACTGAAGGTCGACATCAACCGCGTGCCCGCGACCGGCCCGGCCGGCCGTGTCACGCCCGAGGACGTGCACCGCTTCGCGTCGGGCGCCCCGGCCCCCGCGGCCCCGGCGACCGTGCCCGCCGTGCACGCCCCGACGCCGCCCGACCACGTCGCGGCGCGCGCGGTGCGCGACGAGGCCGCCTTCGCCGAGTTCGCCGCGCACGCCTCGGCCACGATCCCGTTCCTCGAGATCGAGCCCATGCCCGACTTCAGCCACGAGGGCCCGGTGCAGGTCGAGCCGCTGCGCTCGATCCGCCGCAAGGTGGCGCGCAAGATGGTCACAAGCATGGCCCTGGTGCCGCACGTGGCCCACATGGACGACGCGGACGTCACCGAGCTCGAGGCGTTCCGGCTGCGCGAGCGCGACCGGCGCCAGGGCGGCGCCGGCGGCCGCATGACGCTGATGGCGTTCGTCATCAAGGCCGTCACCGCGGGGCTGCGGGCCACGCCGGCGTTCAACGCCAGCCTGGACCCGTTCCGCGAGGAGATCGTCTACAAGAAGTACTACAACATCGGCTTCGCGGCGGACACCGGCCGCGGCCTGGTGGTGCCGGTCATCCACGGCACCGACACCAAGAGCATCGTGCAGCTGGCCGACGCCATCGCCGACAAGGCCATGCGCGCGCGCGAGGGCACGCTGCCGGCCGAGGAGATGCGCGGCGGCACGTTCACGATCACCAACGTGGGGCCGCTGGGCGGCACCGCGCTGCTGGCGACGATCAACTATCCCGAGGTGGCCATCCTCGGCATGGGCCGCGTGCAGGAGAAGCCGGTGGTGCGCGACGGGCAGATCGTCATCCGCAAGATCCTGCCGCTGACGCTGGCCTTCGACCACCGCGTGGCCGACGGCGCCGACGCCGCCCGCTTCGTGGCCGAGCTGGCGCGGCAGTTGTCCGACCCGAACCTGCTGCTGCTGGAGACGTGATCCCGGCCGCGGCCCGCACAACCCAGGAGACCGCTCATGGTGATGGGAAGCCTGCGTGAAGAGACCGACGTCGTCGTCATCGGCAGCGGCCCCGGCGGCTACGTCGCGGCGCTGCGCCTGGCCGACCTCGGCGAGAACGTGCTGCTGGTCGAGAGCCGCGAGCGCCCCGGCGGCACCTGCCTGCTCGAGGGCTGCATCCCCTCGAAGGCGCTGATCCACACCGTCGAGATCCGCGAGACCGCGCAGCGCGCCGCCGAGTTCGGGCTGCAGTTCGACAACGTGCGCATCGACCCGGCCAAGCTGCGGTCGTGGACCGACGGCATCGTGCAGGGGCTCAGCGACGGCATCAAGGGGCTGCTCAAGCGCCGCGGCGTGACCGTGCTGCGCGGGCACGCGCGCTTCACCTCGCCCACGTCGCTGTCGCTCGAGGGCGGCGAGGTCTCGGGCGTCGACTTCAAGCAGGCCATCATCGCCACCGGCTCCAGCCTGAACCGGCTGCCGGCGGGCATCGTGCAGTCGGTGTGGTCCAGCGCTGACGCGCTGAAGTTGCCCTGCGTGCCGGAGAGCCTGCTCGTGGTGGGCGGCGGCTACATCGGTTTGGAGATGGGCCTGGTCTACCAGGGCCTGGGCTCGAAGGTGTCGGTCGTCGAGTTCTTCCCGCGCCTGCTCATGGGCGCCGACTTCGACCTGGTCGACGTGATGGTCAAGCAGGTGTCCGAGCGGCTCGACGAGATCATGGTCGACTCGAAGGTGCTGTCGATCACCGAGGCTGCTGGCGGCGGCTTCGACGTGCGCATCGAGCACGCCGGGCAGGTCGTCGACAAGCACTACGCGCAGGTGCTGGTGGCCATCGGGCGGCGGCCGAACACCGACGATATCGGGCTCGAGAACACGCGCGTGAAGGTCGACGACAAGGGCTTCATCATCACCGGGCCCGACTGCCGCACCGACGAGCCGAACATCTTCGCCATCGGCGATGCCGCCACCGGCCCCATGCTGGCGCACAAGGCCAGCCGCGAGGGCAAGGTCGCGGCCGAGGTCATCGGCAAGGGCGACGCCTCGTTCGACAACCGCGCC
>CAINDZ010000183.1 GCA_903847545.1 uncultured bacterium
ACGCGCGCGCCATCGCCCAGGTCGGGCAGCCCCGACAGGTTCTGCTCCTGCACGGCCCCGCGATCGCCCCACTCCGCGCCCTCGATCTCGCCCGCGTGGTGAAAGTCCGCGGTGGTGAACAACCCAACGCCGAGGTCGCCGTACAGGCGGTTTTCCTCGTACCGCGCGGGCTGCTGCCGGTAGCGCTCGAGCTCCGCGCGACCCGGGAAGTCGAAGTGGTCGTCGCGCGCCTCGTTGGCCATGTGGTTGAGCACCAGGTCGGCGTAGACGCGGATCGGAGCGGGCCCGGCGTGGCAGGCCGCGATCAGCGCCTCGAGCTCGCGCTTGCCGCCCAGCCAGGACAACAGGACGCGATAGTCGCGCGGCTGGTAGCGTTGCCACCACTGGTCGCCGCGGGGATCGGAGGACAGCGGTGGCGGGATCAGGATCGCCCCATAGCCGGCCCGGCGGACGGCCTCGACGTTCTCGAGGATGTCCGCGTACTTCCAGTTGAAGGCATGCAGGATCACGTCACGCACGGCAGGTAACTCCCCGGCGCACAGGGTCCGCCGTGCGCGTCACCACACGCGCAACCGGACGCCGAGCGCCTCCTTGACCTTGTTGGCCATCGTCTGCTTCGTGAAAGGCTTCTCCAGGATCAGCGCACCGTCGTCCAGAACCCCGTGGGGGGCCAGGACGTCTGCCGTGTACCCGGACATGTACAGGTAGCGCAGGTTGGGGCGCAGTTCCTGCAGCCGGCGCGCAAGCTCGCGCCCGTTCATGTTCGGCATGATGATGTCGGTCAGCAACAGGTGGATGTCGCCCGCGTAGCCGGCCGCCATCTCGAGCGCCTGCTCTGGCCCGTTCGCTCCCAGCACGGTGTAGCCCGACTTCACGAGCATGGCCATCGTGACCTGCAGGAGCACGGGCTCGTCCTCCACCACCAGGATGACGGCATCCTCGACATACACCGGCGGCAGCGGCGACGGCTCGGGGCCCTCGCCCGCCGGCGCCTCGTCATGCCGCGGCACGTAGATGGAAAACGTCGTCCCGCTGCCCACGGCGCTCTGGACGTCGATGTACCACCCGTTCTGCTTGATGATGCCGTAGATCGTCGACAGGCCCAACCCCGTCCCCCCGCCCACGGGCTTCGTCGTGTAGAACGGCTCGAACAGGTGCGACATCACTTCCTGGTCCATGCCGGACCCGGTATCCGTCACCGAAATCCGCACGTACTCGCCGGGGCGGGCGCCCTTGTGCGCGTCGCAGAACGCGTCGTCGAGGACCTCGCCCGCCGTCTCGATGAGCACGCTGCCCGCGCCCGAGATGGCGTCCCGGGCGTTCACGCACAGGTTGGCGAGGATCTGGTCGAACTGGGCGGGGTCGGCGAGCACCGGCCACGCGCCGGTCGCCGGCCGCCACTCGAGGCGGATGTCCTCGCCGATCAGCCGCCGGAGCATCGCGAGCATGCCCGCGACGACCTCGTTCAGGTCCACCATGCGGCGCACGACCGTCTGCTTGCGCGCGAACGCGAGCAACTGCCGGGTCAGCGCGGCCGAGCGTTCGGCGGCCTTCGCGACCTCCATCAGGTCGTTGTGCAGGGGACCGTCCTGCGGCACGGCGTCGAGCAGGATCTCCGTGCGGCCCATGATGACGCAGAGCATGTTGTTGAAGTCGTGCGCCACGCCCCCCGCCAGGCGCCCCACCGACTCCATCTTCTGCGCGTGCGCCAGCTCGGTCTGCAGCTTGCCGCGCTCGACCTCGGCCTCCTTGCGCTCGGTGATGTCCATGATGATGCCGTGCCAGAGCGTCCCGCCGTCCGCCGTCCGCTGCGGGATCGCCTGCGACCAGCGCCACCGCAGTCCCTGGCGCGGCAGGATCACGCGGAACTCGCACGTGAACACCTGCAGCGTGCGCGCCGACTCCACGATCCGGTTGCTGACGTCCTCGGTGTCCTCGGGGTGCAGCCGGCTGAACACCGGCGAGGCGTCCTCCCGGACCTCCTCGGGCGAGACCTCGTAGATGTCGTTCATCCCGGGGCTCGAGTAGGGGAAGGCCGAGCGTCCGTCGGGATCGAGCCGGTACTGGTAGATGACGCCGGGGACCAGGCGGGCCAGGTTTTCCAGGAGGTCCCGGCTGCGGGCCTCTTCGGCGGACACGCCTGGGCTGGGCGCACCAAGGCGGTCGGATTCGGTCTTGTTCTCGGCATCCGCTGACATGCGGGACCTTTCACGAACCGGGCGGGAACACATGGGAGAGCGGTCGGGCGATTCTACACGTGGGCCCCGCTGCGGGCAACCGCACGCCTCCGCTGGCGCCTTCTCAGCTCCCTGCCACCACCCGCCATGTCGGCAGCTCATCTCCCACTCGCGGCACGGGCATTAGCCCGTTCTCGACGGCCCCGTCGTCGCTCTCGGGCTCGCACAGGTAGGCGGCGATGGCCGCCAGCGGCTGTTCCATCGGCACCAGCACCGCGCCCGGGAACGCGGCGCGGGCCTCGCGCCGCCACGACACTGCCAGCTCACCGACGGCCGCCGCCTCCAGGATGGCCCGGCCGCCGACCGAGCCCAGGCCCTCCACGACGGGGATCTCCACCTCGTAAGTGCCCGCCGCCTCCCGCACCGCCAGCCCGTGCAGCCGCAGGTGCTCACCCAGCGCTCGCGGCACCAGGTACGCGGCGGGCCGCGCCACCACCTTCGTGCCCGTGAAGCGCCCCAGGTACGGCAGCGTCACCGCGCACGGCGCGCCGTCCAGCGTGCGCGGCGCGCGCGTGAGGATCTCGACCGGCTCGTCGCAGCGGCCCAGTTCGTAGGCGACGGCGATGCGGTCGCGCGGCGTGCGGCTCGCCTGCAGCACCTGCGCCACGTCGTCGGCGTGGGCCGCCACCCAGCGCAGCGTCTCGAGCATGAACGC
>CAINDZ010000184.1 GCA_903847545.1 uncultured bacterium
GCCGCCGCAGGACAGGCGCTGCCGGCGCCGCCCCCGCGCTGGCAGCCCGAGGCCGGCCTGGCCGCGCGCGCGGCGCTGCTGCTGCAGGCCGCGTTCGGCGAGCCCGACCTGAGGCTGCGCCGCGAGGCTCGCGTCACGGCGCTGGCGACGGGCCTGGTGCCGGCGCCCCTGGTGCCGACCGAGGCGAGCCTGAAGGCCACGCTGCCGGCCGTCGTGCGCGACCCGGCGCAGCCGCCCGTGACGCTGCCGTTCCACGCCCCGGACCTGCGCTGCGACACGCCCCGCGGCTCGTTCCGCATCCGCCTGCACCCGGACGTCGCCCCGAACACCTGTGCCCTGTTCGCCGCCCTGGCCGGCCGCGGCTGGTTCGACGGCCAGACGTTCCATCGCGTCGTGCCGGACTTCGTCGCCCAGGGCGGCGACCCCGACGGCACGGGCTGGGGCGGGCCGGGCTACTTCATCCGCAGCGAGGCCAACCGCCGCCCGTACCGCCGCGGCGCCGTCGGCATCGCCGACGACGGGCTGGACACCGGCAGCAGCCAGTTCTTCGTGACGCTGTCCGAGCAGCCGCACCTGAACGGCCGCTACACGCTCTTCGGCGACGTCGTCGAGGGCATGGATGTGGTCGACCGGCTGCAACTGGGCGACACGTTCAGGTTCTCGCTGGTGCCGTAACGCGGGCGCCCACGGCGAAAAACGAGGACCCCGGGTGCCCTGCGGCGCCCGGGGTCCTTCGCTGTCGATCGCGATCCGGCCGCGCCCGCGCCCCGGTCAGGAGCGCAGCGCCTTGCCGATCGTCGCCCAGGTCGGCGACTGGCCGTACATCAGGATGCCGATGCGGAACAGCTTGCCCGCGCCGCGCGCCGCCAGCCAGATGGACACCGCCATCAGCGCCCACGACAGCACGACCTGCCACATGGGCGGCGTCTCGACGCACACGCGCATGAACATCAGCACCGGGGCGCACAGCGGCACCAGGCTGAACACGGTCACCAGCAGCGAGTTGGGCTCGCGCATCACCGCCGACATCATCATCATCGGGATGATGAGGCCCATCATCAGCGGCAGGTTGAACTGCTGCGCGTCCTGGATCTGGTTGCACATCGCGCCGATGCCCGCGTACAGCGTGGCGTACAGGAAGAAGCCCAGCAGGAAGAACATCACGAACGAGACGAGGATGACCGGCGTGAGCAGCCCCGCGCTGATGGTCATGTCCCCGAGCGTGATGCCGCGCTGCGAGAGCAGGAAGAACGCCAGCGCCCACATGCCGAACTGCGTCAGGCCGGCCATGCCGATGCCGATCACCTTGCCCAGCATCAGGTTCTCGGGCGAGACGCTCGACAGCAGCACCTCGGCCATGCGGGTGTTCTTCTCCTCGATGACGGCCGTCAGCGTGTGGTTGCCGTACATCAGGACCATCATGTAGATGATCATGATCAGCACGAAGGCCGCGCCGAAGGAGACGGCATCGTTCTGGCGGTGGCCCTTGCCCGCCGCCGAGACTGACACGCTGTCCCACTCGAGCCCGGCCGACAGGTACGTGAACAGCGAATCGGGCACCTGCGCGTGGGCAAACCGCTCCTGGCGCAGGACGCGGGCCAGGGCCGGCTTGAGGATGTCGTCGCGCACGAACAGCGCGCTGACGGACTTGCTGTAGAACGTCGCCTTGCCGGTGGCGACGAAGTCGGCCGGCACGAGCACGCCGCTGCTGACGCTGCCGTCGGTGATGCGGCGCTTCAACTCCTCGACCGCCGCAGCCTCGCCGTTCGGCCCCACGGTGACGGGCGCCAGCGTGACGTTTTTCCGCCCGTTCTCGCGCAGCGCGTCGCCCAGGGCGGCGGCAGGCAGGCCGGAGCGGTCGATGACCGCGATGGTGCGCGGGTCGTCGAGGCCGCGCCCGGCCGTCAGCATCGGCACGACGATGAACATGGACATCAGCAGCGGCCCGAGCACCGTGCCGATGACGAACGACCGCGAGCGCACGCGCTCGAGGTACTCGCGGGAGATGACCGTCAGGACCTTGTTCATGCCGCTCCCTCCCCGCGATGGCGCCGCACGGCCGCCAGGAAGATCTCCGAGACCGTGGGCCGGTTGGCCGAGAAGTACGTCAGGCGCCCGGCCGCCTGCAGGCGCGGCAGCAGCGACTGGGGGTCGACGCCGGTGTCGAGCGTCAGGCGCCAGGTGCCGTCGCTCAGCTCGCGCTGCACGACGCCCGGCAGGTCGGCCGGCGGCTCGGGCTCGCCGTCCCACGCCACGCGCACCGAGCGCAGCGGGAACGCGGCGCGCACCTGCGGCAACGTCCCGTCCAGGATCTTCTCGCCGCCCTCGATCAGGCAGATGGCGTCGCAGATGCGCTCGGCCTCGGCCAGCATGTGGGTCGAAAACAGGATGGTCGTGCCGCGCTGCTTCTGCTCGACGATCATGTCGCGCAGCAGCTCGATGTTGAGCGGGTCCAGGCCGCTGAAGACCTCGTCCAGGATGACCAGGTCGGGGTTGCTGATGAAGGTCGCGGCGAACTGCACCTTCTGCTGCATGCCCTTGGACAGGTTGTCGACCTTGCGCTCGGCATACGACGCCAGCCCGAGGCGCCCCAGCCAGTCGCGCGCGCGGACACGGGCCTCGTGGCGCGACACGCCCTTCAGCTGCGCGAGGTACGCAAGCTGGTCGACGCACTTCATCTTGCGGTACAGGCCGCGCTCCTCGGGCAGGTAGGCGACGCTGTCGCGGCACGAGCCGTCGAGCGGGCGGCCGGCCAGCAGGATCTCGCCCGAGTCCGGCAGGATGATGTTCATGATGCTGCGGATGGTCGTCGTCTTCCCGGCGCCGTTGGGGCCGAGGAAGCCGTAGATGCTGCCGCGCGGGACCTCGAGCGAGACGCCGTTGACGGCCTTCTTCTCGCCGTAGAACTTGCAGACGTTGCGCAGGGACAGGAGCGGCGCGCCGACGGGCGGCAGCGCGATCGATGGTGCTGGCATGGGGCCTCCGTACGGATGCTCGGCGGCTGGGGTTCGTCGGGGGGACGAGCGCCGATTATCGCGGCCGCGCCGCGCGTTGGCAACCGGGAGTCGGCAGGTCGTGGGCGCGTCACCCCGGTTCGTCCGCTTTCGGTCACATGACGCAGGTCGCGGCGTGACTGTTTCGGGACAAAGGCCCCCGGGTCTGCGGAAATCGCACCGAACCGGCCCGCAAGCGCCTTGAAACGCGCCTATAGCCATGATACGATTAATGTTATGGGATCAGGTCCATGTCCGCGGCCTCTCATGTGCCGCCGATGGCCGGGTCCGCCCCACGGAAGGAAGTCACCGACATGCCAGCGACCGTAGGCGCGTCACGTCGCATCCTCCTGATCGAGGACGATGGCGAGCTCATCGACCTGCTCTCCATGCACCTGACCGCGGAAGGGTTCCAGGTCGACGCCGCCGCCGACGGCGAGGCCGGCTTGGGCGCGTTCCAGTCCGGCCAGTACGGGCTGGTGCTGCTCGACTGGATGCTGCCGAGCACGAGCGGCATCGATGTCCTGCGCGAGATCCGCACCACGGACACCCGCACGCCGGTGCTGATGCTGACGGCGCGCGGCGAGGAGGCCGACAAGGTGCTGGGCCTCGAGCTCGGGTGCGACGACTACCTGACCAAGCCGTTCTCGATCCGCGAGCTGGTGGCGCGCATCAAGGTGGTGCACCGCCGCATCGAGCGCGCCGAGGAACTGGCCCGCATCGCCTCGGGCGACCGCATCCTCGACCTCGGCCCGCTCAAGATCGACCACGGCAAGCGCAAGGTGCAGGTGGGCGGCGAGCAGATCCAGCTGACGGTCAAGGAGTACGACCTCCTCTACACGCTGGCCAGCCGCCCGGGCCGCACGTTCAGCCGGCGGCAGCTGCTGGACCTGATCTGGGAACAGGACGCCGAGGTCTTCGAGCACACGGTCAACTCGCACGTGAACCGCCTGCGCAACAAGGTCGAGACCGACCCCAACCGGCCGCAGCTCATCCTGACGGTCTGGGGCGTCGGTTACCGGTTCACCGAGGAGTTCAATTGACGCCTGCGTTCGC
>CAINDZ010000185.1 GCA_903847545.1 uncultured bacterium
CGCGGCACACAAGAGCACGGGGGCAGGCGATGGATTTCGAGCTGAACGAGAACCAGAAGATGTTCCGCGACATGGTGCGGGACTTCGCCCGGCAGCACATCGCGCCGATCGCGCACGAGATGGACGTCAAGGGCGACATGCCCGAGACGCTCATCGCGGCCCTGCGCGAGGCGGGTTTCTTCGGCCTGACCTTCCCCGAGGCCTACGGCGGTCTGGGCGTCGACACGCTCACCTACGGCCTCGTGGTCGAGGAACTCTCGAAGGCGAGCGCCGGCGTCAGCGTGATGCTGACCGTGCACAACAGCGTCGGCTCGTACCCGGTGGCGCTGTTCGGGTCGGACGACCTCAAGCAGTGCTTCCTGCCCCGCATGGCGGCCGGCGAGATCGCCGCCTTCTGCGTGACCGAGCCGGGGGCCGGCTCCGACGCCTCGTCGCTCGCGGCCACCGCGCGGCGTGACGGCGACCACTACGTGCTCAGCGGCAGCAAGTCCTTCGTCACCAACGGGGCGCGGGCGGCGTTTTACGTGATCGTCGCCCGCGAGCCCGGCACGCACGGCAACAAGGGCACCGTGGCCCTGCTGGTCGAGCGCGACACGCCGGGCCTGACGGTCGCCAAGAAGGAGGACAAGATGGGCCTGCGCGCCTCGGACACGGCGGTCATCGCCCTGGACGAGGCGCGGGTGCCGGTCGCCCACCGGCTGGGCGAGGACGGCGCCGGCCTGCGCGTGGCGCTGACGGCGCTCGATGGCGGCCGCATCGGCATCGCCTTCCAGGCCCTGGGCATCGGCCAGGCCTGCCTCGACGCCGCCATCGCGTATGCCAAGGTGCGCGAGCAGTTCGGCCAGTCGCTGGCCTCACAGCCGGTCATCGCCCACAAGATCGCCGACATGGGCACCGAGCTGGAGGCGGCCCGCATGCTCGCCTACCACGCCGCCTGGCTCAAGGACCAGGGCCGCCCGCACACGCGCGAGGCCGCCATGGCCAAGCTCATGGCCAGCGAGGCGGCGGGTCACGCCGCGGACGCGGCGGTGCAGATCCACGGCGGCTACGGCTTCTGCAAGGAATACGACGTCGAGCGCTACTACCGCGATGTCCGCGTGACGCGCATCTACGAGGGCGCCAGCGAGATCCAGCGCCTGGTCATCGCGCGCAAGCTGCTGGCCGGCCAGTAGGCCGGCCACGGGCGCCAAGCCGTCGTTCACCTGTCCAGGAAGTCCCGCATGACCAACGCACGAGACGGCGGCCGGCAGGGAGTGGCGACGGGCGTGCCGCCGGGCGCCCAGCGCTGGCCCGTTCCCGCCGCGGCACTGGCGGCCTTCGCCGTCTACCTCGCGACGATGAACCGCACCTTCGGCATCGTCGACGGCGGCGAGCTGGCGGCCTGCGCGTGGACACTTGGCGTCGCGCACCCGACGGGCTATCCCACCCTCATGCTCCTGGGCTGGCTGGCGTCGCACGCCTGGCCGGCGTCGCCCATCCTGGCGCTGAACATCCTCGCGGCGGCCCTGACGGCGGGAAGCGTCGCCGCGCTGGCCGGGCTCTTCGAGTCCATCCTGCAGGCGACCGGCCTCGACGCCGGCGGCGCCCGCGGCTGCCGTCAGGTCGCCGCCCTGGCCGCGCTGGCGACGGGCCTGATGGGTGCGTGGTGGTCGCAGGGCACGGGCTGGGAGGTCTACTGCCTGCACGCCCTGATGCTGCCCCTGGTGTGCCTGGCCTTCCTGCGCCTGGTCGAGCAGGAGGCCGCCGCCGAGGCGGCCGCCGGCGCCGCGCCGCCGCGCCCCGGCTTCACGCGCCGAGGCCACGCCTTCGCGTTCCTGGTGGGGCTTTCGCTGACCAACCACCTGACCACCGGCCTGCTGGCGCCCGCCTTCCTGCTGCTCTGGTTCGCCCGGCTGGTCCCGGCCGCGCGCACGGGTCGTCGCCAGGCCCCGGCCCGCGGCGGCTGGGCGCGCGCCCTGCGCCGCTGGCTGTACCTGGCGCCGGCGTTCCTGCTCGGCCTGGTGCCCCCGTACCTGCTGCTGATGGCGCGCGCCGCCGCCCGGCCCGTGATCAACTGGGGCGCGCCCGACAACCTGCCCGACCTGCTCCACCACGTGCGGGGTCGCGACTACGGCCACGTGATGGGCCACTTCCTCGACGGCGCGTTCTTCACCCAGTTCGCCTACTTCCTGCACTGGCTGCCGGGCGCCGTCGGCTACGTCGGGCTCGCCACGGGGGCGTGGGGGCTGGTCGTGCTGTGGCGCCGCTCGCGCCTGCTGGCCGCGTGGAGCCTCCTGGTGTTCGGCGCCAGCGTCTTCGCCGCCTGCAGCTACAACGTGAATGACATCGGCAACTACTTCATGGGCGCCGTGCTGATGGTCGGCCTGTGGTCGGCCGTGGCGCTCGCGGCGGCCTGGCAAAGGTTCGGCGCGCGCGCCGGCCTGCTCGCGGGAGTGGCGCTCGTCGCCGTCCTGGGCGCCGCCGGGTGGCGCGCCAACGACGAGCGGGGCAACACCATCACCGAGGACTTCGCGCGCAACATGCTCGGGTCGCTCCCGCCCGACGCGATCATCCTGACGCAGCAGTGGGACTTTTGGGAATCGGGCAGCCTCTACCTGCAGCTGGTCGAGGGCTACCGCCGCGACGTGACGGTGATCGACACCGACAGCCTGCACGCCGACTGGTACATCGACCAGCTCACGCGCGCCCACCCGCAGGTGATGGCCCCGGTCAAGTCCGAGGCCGACCGCGTGGCCGAGGGCGCCCGCAGCCTGCGGCGCGGCCGGCTGCGGACGCAGCAGGAGCAGCTGCAGTACGCGCGCGACTTCTACGCCCTGGTCGACGCGCTGCTCGAGCGCAACAGCCCCGCGCACCCGTGCTACATGACCTACGACCCGTTCGACCCGTACACCGCGACGGCCTGGCGGCGCGTGCCGTGGGGCCTGGCGCAACGGCTGGTCAAGGACGAGTCCTACCTGCCGGCCGAGCCGCCGCAGCTGCGCTTCCGCATGTGGAACCGCCACTTGGTGCCGCAGGTGGTGTGGACGCTGAAGCTCTACGCGGAAGCCTGCCAGAATCGCGCCGCCTATGAGCACGCGCACGGGCGCGACGACCTCGCGCGCCGGTACGCCGAGCAGGCGGTGTCGTTCGATCCCGGCTTCGACCCCGACCGGGTGCCGGACTTCCCGGCGAACATCGAGGCGCAGGTGGCCGGCGAGCTGCGCCGTTTCGCGCGGGCGCGCGCGGACTTGGCGCGGGGCGCCTATCCGGGCTGGTACTAGCAGGGGCATCGCCGCGTGGCGGCTCCGTCAGCGCAGCGTCAGCTCGTAGTACCAGTTCGCCAGCAGCAGGACGATGACGCCCCAGCGCAGCGCCAGCACCGCGCCGCGGTCCAGTTCCAGCGCCCGTCGCCACCGCGGCACGAACGTGGCGACCACCGCGTGCACGCACCACAGCGCGCCCGCCAGTGCGGCGACGGTGATGAGGGGGTTGGCGGCCAGGGCCTCCAGCGGCCGACCTTCGGCCAGCCTGATCGCGGCCAGCGTGCCGCCGCAGGTGGGGCAGGGGATCTTCAGGCCCTCGCGCAGGGCGCAGTGCGCGCTGCGCATCAGCAGGTCGGCGTTCACGCGCGCCAGCGTCACGAACATCCCGGCCATCATCAGGAACGGAAACGCCAGCAACCGCGGGAACGGCGACCGCTCGGCGACCAGTCGCGCGCGCGCCATCAG
>CAINDZ010000186.1 GCA_903847545.1 uncultured bacterium
GACGTCGAGCCGCGCCAGTACGTGAGCGTGTACTCGGTCTGGTCGAGGTTGCCGCCGCGCCAGGGGAAGAACGTGTACTCGCTCTGCAGGGCCGGACGCGTCAGGCGCAGGTTGATCAGCCGTTTGTACGCCAGCCGCAGCGAGGCATCGGCCGCGGCCCAGTTGATCTTGGTGATGGTCGGGTTGGCCGGGCGCAGCTCGCCCGAGCCGATCTCCTGGCCGTTGAAGATCATCGGGATGCCCACCGACGTCAGCGAGACGATGGCGCCCAGGCGCGCCTTCTGCAGCCCGCCGATCGCCTGCGCGCCCGCCGATCCATTGGTGTTCACCGACCACACGACGCGGTTCTCGTCGTGGCTCTCGAGGTACTTCACGTCGCTGAAGCCGTCGCCCAAGCCCGGCCCGCTGTAGCCGCTGTTGGCCGAGATCACGTTCGCCATCGCCCACATGTTGTTGTAGGCGGGGCCGAAGGCGCCGACCGTCGGCGTGGTCGAGGCGCGGGTGGCGAAGCCGCGCTCGGTCAGCGTCGTGATCGCCACCTGGTTGAAGTTGTTGCCGCCGCCGCCCCAGCTGTCGGTGTGGTTGCCGCCCCACTGCGCGTCGTAGCCGTGCGTGACGGCGTTGCCCGACGAGGCGTAGTTGAAGTCCTCGGCGATCAGCAGCAGGTTCGGGTAGCGCGCGCGCAGCTCGGCTCTCAGCCAGTCCCAGGTGGAATAGGGCTCGCCGCCCACGTAGTCGAAGCGGAAGCCGTCGATGTTGTAGGCATCGACCCAGCGGCACAGCGAGGCCAGGATGTGCGCCTTGAGCGCGGGGTCGGCGTAGTTCAGCTCGACCAGGCCCCACGGGTTGCTCTCGGTCGTGGTGAAGTGGTTGCCCCCGGCGAACGTGTCCAGCTGCTTGAGCGTGGCGCCGCCGGCCATGTGGTTGATGACCGCGTCGACGATGACGGCCATGCCGCGCGCATGCGCCGCATCGACCAGCGCGGCGAAGGTCACGGGGTTGCCGTAGCTGGGGTTCGGCGCCGCCTGCAGCACCGGGTCGTAGCCCCAGCCGTTGTACGACGGCGCCGTGACGGGCATCAGCTGGATGGCGTTGACGCCCAGGTCGGCCAGGTTGGCGATCGAGGTCAGCCCCGCCTGCGTGGACGAGAACGTGCCTGCGGCGCTGAAGTCGTTCGGCGCGATCTCGTAGATGACCAGGCGCGAGCGGTCGATGGTCCAGCCCAGGGGGCGCGGCCGCGTGAAGGTGCGCCCGCGCACGGCGTTCCAGTTGGCGGGGTTGCTCGAGAAGCCGTCGCTGATGACCTCGTAGGCATTGGGGTCGGTCAGCCACAGCGTGCTGGCGCCCTTCTTCACCACGTACTTGTAGGTCATCACGCCGTCGGCCACGCTGCGGATCAGGCGCCACGTGTAACCGTCCGGCTGCAGGGTCAGCTGCCACGTCGGGTCGGCGGTGGCCCAGCTGTTCTGGCTGCCCGCCAGGTACACCGAGTCCACGGCGTAGGCGTGCAGGACGAAGGTGTCGGTGCGGACCTTGGCCAGGCCCTCCTGGATGGGGGCCACGATCCCGGTCGGGGCCTCGGGGGCGGTGCGCCCGGCGCCGCAACCGCCCAGGTGGAACGCCGCCACGGCGAGCAGCAGGGCCGGCAGGGCGGGCAGCATGGCGACGGCCCGGCGGCGGCGTGGGGGCATCCAGGGCATGCGGGGGACTCCTCGGGACGGGGCGCGCCGGCGGCGGGCCCGGCATGGGACGGGAGCAAAATTCCGCATCAATTGTAGCATATGTCCGCGCCGTTGAACAGGGTGGCCCGGGCCCCGGGCCAACCTCCTTGATTAGGACCTTGGGGAGCGATAAAGTCGGACGGTCGCCCGCCCTCCGCGCCGCGGCCATCTCCACCCTGCCTCAGGAGCGATCCATGCGCCCGATGCTTCGACCCGTGTTCCCGGCGGCCGTGCTGGCCGTCCTGCTGTGCGTGCTGGCCGCCGTGGCCGGCGCCGTCCCGGTGACCTTCACCGCTTCCGCCCCCGGCGCCGGCAAGGTGTGCCTGGCGGGCGAGTTCAACGGGTGGAGCGACAGCGCCAACCCGATGACGAAGGCCGGCGATGCCTGGACGCTGGTCATGGACCTCGCGCCGGGCAGCTACCAGTACAAGTTCGTCGTCGACGGCAACTGGAAGCAGGACGCGGGCAACCCCGAGGCGATGCCCGACGGGTTCGGCGGCAACAACTCGGTGGTCAAGGTGGCCGAGGGCGTCGCGTCCGTGAAGGTGGGCGGCGCGGCGGCGGCCGCGGTTGCGGCTGCGCCTGCCGCGAAGGCCGCGCCGGCGATGCCCGCTGCCGGCGGCGCCGTGCCGGTGACGTTCCGCTGCGAGGCGCCGGGCGCCGGCAAGGTGTGCCTCGCCGGCGAGTTCAACTCGTGGAGCGACAGCGCCAACCCGATGACGAAGGACGGCGACGCCTGGACGCTGGTCATGAGCCTCGCGCCC
>CAINDZ010000187.1 GCA_903847545.1 uncultured bacterium
CGTTGTAGTACGACGACGGAAGCTTGGGCGGCTTGGCGGCCGGCTTCTTCGGCGGGTTCGGCTGGTTCGGCGTCTCGTTGTGGTCGGACACGGGCAGGCCTCCGGGGTTCAGGTCGCCGGAAAATTAGGACGTCCCGACGCGTGATCCCAGAAAAAAAGACACGTTTGTCGGGTTTTCGCGGCGGCGCGCGCTGCGCCCTGTGAAGGCAGGATGCCAGAGGGGGCGGGTTGCGGCAATCAAACAGTTGTTCGAGGTCCGGCCCGCGCCGATGGGCACGGCCACAACCATAATATTTTCCTTGCGGTTAGGATTGTTCTTCGCTATATTTTCGCCTTCAAATCATGGTTCCCGCCTCCCCCGAAAGGCCGTGCCGCCATGCCGAATCTCGACCTGCCAGCCTTCGTTCCGGACCGTCCCGCCGCCACCGTCGATGCCTCCCTGCGCCAGGCCCTGCGGGTGTGCGACCGCGCCCGCGAATGTGCCGTGCTGTGGTTCGCGGAGGTGCAGCGCCGGGGGCTGTATCGAGACCTCGGGCATGCGTCGATGGAGCTGTATGTGGTTGAGGGCCTCGGTTGCTCCCGCAACCGCTACTGGCAGTTCAAGCGCCTGACCGACCAGTTGGAAGCGTTGCCCGTGCTTAAGGCCGCCGTGGCCGACGGCCAGGTCGGCTGGACGAAGGCCCAGCAGGTGGCGCGCGTGGCGACGGCCGAGACCGAGGCCGCGTGGGTCGAGCGCGCGGTGGAAGGCGGACGGCGCGAGTTGGCGGTCGCGGTGCGCACGGCGCTGGGCCGGCGGCCCGCCGGTGTACGGCGGGCCGAGGCGGCGGGGCAGTTGGCGTTGGGAGTTGCGCCGGCGCAAGTCTCGGGTACTGTCGTTGGGGAGATCGTTGACCTATCAGCCAACATCTCGCTGCGCGCCGACGCCGTCCAGCTGGCGCGGTTCGAGGCGCTGCTCGAAAGGGCCCGCAAGCTGCGCCTGCTGCCGGCCGGCAGTGATCGCCTCGACGTGGTGCTGGCCGGCCTCGAGGCGCTGGTCGCGGCGGCCGATGCGGCTTCAACGACGGCCAGGCCTACCGCCCCCACGTTCCAGGTCATCGTCCAGCAGTGCCCCGAGTGCGGCGCGGCCGCCACCGTCACGCAGCGCGGCGAGCGCCCACTTGCGCCGGCGCAAGTCGCGGCCATCGAGTGCGACGCGCGGGTCAAGCGGGCGGGCGCACCCAATCGCAGCGTGATTCCGCCATCGGTGCGCACGGCCGTGCTGGCGAGGGATCGACATCGATGCACCACGCCGGGGTGCGGGGCGACGCATTTTCTCGAGGTGCATCACGTGGTGGCGCGCAGCCGGGGCGGGAGCAACAAGGCGGAGAACCTGGTGACGCTGTGCGAGCGGTGCCATCGGTATTTGCATGAGCGCGACGGGGGAGTTGCGCCGGCGCAAGTCGACAGCGTGCCGGCGGCCCGTTAGCGGAACATGGATTTCAGGTTGTCCCATGACGTGGGTTCGGAGGGAACGGCCTCCGGGTCGTCGACCCCATGGTCGGCCGGCCTGGCACGACCGGAACACCGCGCAGTTTGCGGTCCCGCCCCTGCGCATGGTGATGGTGGCCCCGACTTGCTCCGGCGCAACTCCCCCGCGAAAAAACCAGGCCCCGGGAACCCATGTCCCGGGGCCTGGACCAAATCTCGTCAATGCACCGCGGACCTACGGCAGATACGGATCCCCACCAACCGCACCGCCGCGCCACTCCCCAGTCGTAGCCCCCCAGGGATTCTCCCCCGCCTTCGGCCCGTCATGCAGCGCCCCGAACAAGTTCGAGATGATCATCACCAGGCCGGTCGTCAGGATCCACATGCCGATGGTCATCACGAGGTCGGTCCCCCGCAACCCGGCCGGCACCGTCGCCATCCCCTGCGGCAACCCGCGCGCGCCCTGGATCAGCTGCGGCAGGAACGCCAGGTTGAACCCCACCATGTACGTGATGCCCGACAGGCGTCCGAGCAGCGGGTTGTACATGTGGCCGAACATCAGGGGCCACCAGTAGTGCAGGCCGGCCAGGAAGGCCGTCATGACGCCGCCCATCATGATGTAGTGCAGGTGGCCGGTGGCGAAGACCGTGTTGGCCAGGTAGTTCGCCGTCGACAGGGTGCACAGCATCAGGCCGCTCATCACGCCGATGCCGGCGCAGAGCAGGAAAGCCACGACGAAGGTGGTCGGGGCGGCGCAGGCGACCGAGCCGCGGTACAGCGTCGACAGCCAGCTGAAGGTCAGCAGCGCGACGGGCACGGCCGTGACGAGGGCCAGCGTGGCGAACGCGAAGCTGAGGGCGGGCGACTGGCCCTTGCCGATCAGGTTCACGCCGAAGGTGGCGAAGCCGAGGGCCAGCAGCGCGATCAGCGAGCCGACCACCGTGCGGTAGCCGACGACCGGGCGGCGGGCGACGCCCGCGATGACTTCGGTGATGACGCCGGCGGCGGGCAGCAGGGCGAAGATCGCCAGCGGCTGCACGGCCAGCCAGAAGTAGCCCTGCCACAGCAGCGGGTCGGCGTTGGCGCCGAACGGGCCGGCGGCCGAGCCGCGCGCGGCGGCCAGGTACAGCACCAGGATGCCGAAGAGCGTGCCGGCGATCACCTGGGCAAATGCGGTCAGGTACAGCGACCAGGCGAACACGGGCATCTGGAAGAAGCCCATCCCCGGACGGCGGCCGTGGTGCACCGTGACGATCACGTTCACGCCGCTGGCCAGCCACGAGCCGGCCAGCAGGACCAGCGCGGTGGTCAGCAGGGCGAACGAGCCGGGCGAGGCCAGGCTGGCGGGCGTGATGAACGTCCAGCCGGTGCCGACGGGCTTGATGCAGATCGACAGCACCAGCGCGAGCGTGCCCAGCATCTGCAGGCGCAGCGACAGGCGCGTCAGCCAGGGCAGGCGGAACTCGCCGGCGCCCAGCTGCAGCGGCAGCAGGTAGTTGCCCAGCACCGACGGGATGGCCGGCACCAGGAACAGGAAGACCATCAGGATGCCGTGCTGCGTGAGCATCTGGCGGTACAGCGCCGGGTCGACCAGGGCGCTGGTGACGCGCATGCGCAGGATGACCGCGTAGATCGCGCCGAGCAGGAACACGCCGAGCGTCCACCACAGGAACTGCAGCGCGACCTGCTTGTGGTCGGTGGTCACCAGCCAGTTCGCGCCGGCCGCCTTCTTGACGGGGCTGCTCATCTACTTGCCTCCCTGGGGCGCGGCGGGCGCGGCGGCCGCGGCGA
>CAINDZ010000188.1 GCA_903847545.1 uncultured bacterium
CAGCGAGCCCTCGACGTCGCTGTCGCCCAGCGGGCGCCAGTCGTAGTGGGCCTCGGGGTCGAACAGGACGACGTCGGCGTCCAGGCCCGGCGCCAGGCGTCCCTTGCGCGCGCCCAGGCCCATCAGCGCGGCGGGGCGCGTCGCGAAGGCGCCCTGCCAGCGCCAGGGGTCGAGCCGGCCCTCGGCGACGGCCAGCGAGTGGCTGAACACGAGGCGCTCGCCGACGCCGCCGCAGCCGTTGGGCACCTTCGGGAAGCCGCGTTCGGCCGCCTGCCGCTTGACCGCCAGCGCGAACTCGCAGTGGTCGGTCGACAGGATGTCGATGGCGCCCTCGGCCAGGCCGGCCAGCAGTGCCGCGCCGTGGCCGGCCGGGCGCAGCGGCGGCGAGCAGATGGCTGCCAGCGCGGCGTCGTCGCCCGCGCGGTACCATGCGTCGTCGGCGCCCAGATGGTGGATGCACACCTCGCCCAGCGCCGCGGGACCGTCGGCGCCTCGACCGGCGCGCGCGCGCCGCAGCGCGGCCAGCGTGCCGGCCGCGCTCATGTGCACCACCAGCAGCGGACAGGCGGCCTGTTCGGCCAGGTCCAGCGCCAGCGTGGCGGCCTGGACCTCGGAATCGAGCGGGTGGGCGTCCGGGTGCCAGCGCGGCGCGCAGCGACCGGCGGCCAGCAGCTCGGCCTCGACGGCGGCGTTCATCTCGCCGTCCTCGGCGTGCACCAGCAGCAGGCCGCCGGCCGCGGCTACGGCCGACATCAGCGCCGACATCTGCGCGGGCGCCAGCATCAGGCGGCCCTTGTAGGCCAGGAAGCCCTTGAACGTCGGCACGCCCGCGGCCAGCAGCGCCGGCACCTCGGCCAGCCGCTCGGGCAGCGCCTCGACCACCGTCACGTGCAGGCCGTAATCGCACAGCACGCGGCCATCGGCCATCGCGCGCCAGCGCGCGACCGCGCCGGCCAGCGACTCGCCGAAATCCGGGTTGGCGAAGTCGACGATGGTGGTGGTGCCGCCCAGCAGCGCCGCGGTCGAGCTCTCGCGCCAGCCCAGGCTGGCCAGCCCGCCGCCCAGGGGCATGCCGAAGTGGGTGTGGGCATCGATGCCGCCGGGCAGGACCCAGCGACCCGACGCGTCGACGTCGCCGGCCTCGACCGGGCCCGCGCACGGGGGCTCGACCGCGGCGATGCGCCCGTCGGCGATGACGACGTCCGCGGCCTCGGGGCCCGCGCTGGTAAGGATTTTGCCGCCTTGTATTCTCATGGGTTCATGAATACTCTCTGATGGCCTGATCGACCACCACAAATCCCGGAAAACCCCTGACCGGACCTTGACAGGAAAGGACCCGTCATGAAGAGGATCATTTCGCTCGTCCTCATCTTCGCGCTGCTGTTGGCCGCCGCCGGTTGCGCGAGCATGAGCCGCAAGGAAAAGGGCGCCGTCATCGGCGCGGGCTCGGGCGCCGTCCTCGGCGCCGTCATCGGCAAGCAGGCCGGCAACACCGCGCTCGGGGCCATCCTCGGCGCCGCGGTCGGCGGGGCGGCCGGCGCGTACATCGGCAACTACATGGACAAGCAGGCCGCCGAGATCGAG
>CAINDZ010000189.1 GCA_903847545.1 uncultured bacterium
GAACTGGTGGCGGCGAACAACTTCAAGCAGCGCATCCGCAAGAACCTCGAGTACCACCACGCCGACCGCCTGCGCTACGCGGTGGCCGGCACGCCCAACCGGCTGGAGTACGACCAGGGGTTCTTCGTCAAGAACGGCGACGGCGCGGCCGACGTGAAGCCGATCGCCCACCTCTACAAGACGCAGGTCTACGCCATGGCGCGGCACCTGGGGCTGCGCGACGAGCTGTGCAACGCCGAGCCGACGACCGACACCTACAGCTTGCCGCAGACGCAGACGGAGTTCTACTTCGTGCTGCCGTACCACCAGATGGACCTGCTGCTGTGGGCGCACAACCACCAGGTCCCCGCCGCCGAGGCCGCCCCGGCGCTGGGCCTGTCGGCCGAGCAGGTGGAGCGCGTCTACCGCGACATCGAGCGCAAGCGCGCGGCGACGGCCGGCCTGCACCTGGCGCCGCAGCTGCTGCGGCCGGTGGACGAGATCAGCCACTGATCGCGGCCGCGCCGGGCCGGCGGTTGACACGGCGACCCCGGCTGGCCGAACATGGGGCGGGCCATCACCCCGCGAGGAACCATGAATCGCTCCCGCACGCGTCGCACCCTCTCCCCGGCCACGTCCTCCGGCCTGGTCGCGGTGCTCTGCCTGTTCCTGGCCGGCGTCGGCGGCTGCCGTCGCGCGGAGGTCGCCATGCCCGTGGACACGCCCCCGACGGCGGCGCAGTGGCAGGCGTTCGCCGCGCGTCGCGTGGTCTTCGCCCACCAGTCGGTAGGGCGCAACATCCTGGGCGGCGTGGCCGGACTGGCCGGCGCGGCCGGCGTCGACCTGCCCGTCACCGAGACGCGGGACGGCGCCGCCGCCCCCGGCATCGCCCACTTCGCCGTCGGCAAGAACGGCGACCCCCTGGGCAAGATCCGCGACTTCGCCGCCGTGATGGACGGCCCCGCGGCCGGCAATGCCGACGTCGCCCTCCTGAAGCTGTGCTACATCGACTTCGCGGGCGCCGCCGACCCGGCGGTCGTTGCCGCGGCCTACTGCGACACCCTGTCCCACCTGCAGCAGCGGCATCCCGGCACGGTCTTCGCGGCGGTGACCGCGCCGCTGACGACGGTGCAGTCCGGGCCGAAGGCCGCGATCAAGCGGCTGCTCGGGCGCAGCCCCGACGGCGTGGCCGAGAATGCCCGGCGCGAGGCGTTCAATGCCGTGCTGCGCGAGCGCTTCGGCCCCGCCGGACTCCTGTTCGATGTGGCGGCCATCGAGGGCGGCGGAACCGACTGCCTGAACCCGGCGCTGACAAGCGATGGAGGGCACCTGAACGACGCCGGCGCCCGCTTCGTGGCCCAGAGGTTCGTCGCCTTCGTGGCCGGAACGCCGTTGGCGGGCCCCGGGCCGAGGGCGCCGTGATGACCTTCGCCCCATACGAGGACGCCCGTCGCCTGCATGCGCTCCGTCACCCCGACAGCCGCCCCTCGGGCCTTGCGATTATGGTCACCGGCCTGTTTTCGCACGGCATCCGCCTGCTGGCCTGCCAGCGCCTGATGCACCGCTACGAATGCCCGCGCCCGCGTGCCCTGCACCGCCTGCTGCCCTTCCTGGCGGCCAAGGTGCTGGTGGTGCTGGCGCGGCGCTATGTGATGATCCCGGGCAAGGGCGAGTTCGCGGCCCAGATGCCGGTCGAGCCCGGGGTCGTCTTCGCCGACGGCGGGCATCTGGTGGTCGGCTCGCGCGCGCTCGGCACCGGCTCGTACATCGGCGCCCACACGACCGTCGGCATGAACCTGACTCCGGACCTGCGACCGTGGATCGGGCGCAATGTCTGGATCGGCGAGCACTGCATCGTCTACGGCGACATCCGCATCGGGGACGGCGCCACGATCCTGCCGCGCACGGTGCTGACGCGCAGCGTGCCGCCCGGCGCGGTGGCTGAGGGCAACCCAGCGCGCATCCGCATCGACGAGCCGGACCACCGCGCGCTCAGGCTGCGCGCATTCGGGTTCGCGGGTCCCGCCGCGGCGCCGACGCCGGCGCCGATGCCGGCGACCGTCCCGGAAGGGGCATGATGGGCCGCCCGTGCACCAGGCTTGCCGCCGATATCAGGCGCCACGAGTCCAGCTGGCGACGCCCGGGCACGGCGCGCGCGCTTCGCGCCCTCTGGGACCAGCCGGGCCTGCAGGCGCTGGTCGCCTACCGACTGGGCCGCTGGCTGGGGCGCAGCGCGCGCCGGCCGCTGGCCTGGCCGCTGGCGCTGCCGGCGCTGCCGGCCTTCGGGCTGCTGCTGGCCTGGGTGCGCGCGGCCTACGACATCCAGCTGGGTCTCGACGCCGACATCGGCCCGGGCCTGTACATCGGCCACCATGGCGGCATACGCCTGGCCGCCTGCCGGCTGGGCCGGCGCTGTGCGATCCAGCAGGAGGTGCGGCTGGTGCCCGCCGAGCCCGGCGGCCGCGGCCCGGAGATCGGCGACGAGGTCTGGATCGGCGCGGGCGCGACCATCGCCGGCCCGGTCACGGTCGGCAGCGGCGCCACCATCAGCGCCGGATCCGTCGTCACCGCCGACGTGGCGGCGCGCACGCTGGTCATGGGCGACCCCGCCCGCGTCATCCGCTGGGACTTCGACAACAGCCCGTTCCTCTGAGCCCGCCACGACGGGACACCCCCGCAACCGCCACGCCGCCCTGAAAGGACACGCCGATGCCCGCCCGCTCCCGCAAGCCGCAGCCCTGGACCGCCGCCGAGCGCCGCCTGCTGGCGCGCCTGAAATCGCCGCAGCACATCCAGCTGTTCCTGAACGACCTGGCCTACGACGCCGACTACCTGGCGCGGTCGCCGCGCCGCGTGATGCGCGAGCGCAAGGCCGCCTGCTTCGACGGGGCGATGTTCGCGGCCGCCGCGCTGCGCGAGCTGGGCCATCGCCCGCGCCTGGTCGACCTGCGCGCGTGGAACGACGACGACCACGTGATCGCCGTCTTCAACGAAGGCCGGTGCTGGGGCGCCGTCGCCAAGTCGAACACGACGGTGTTGCGCTACCGCGAGCCCGTCTATCGCACGCTGCGCGAGCTGGTGATGTCGTACTTCGAGGTCTACTTCAACACCGTGGGCCAGAAGACCCTGCGCAGCTACTCGCGCCCCCTGGACCTGGCGACGCTGGACGCGCGCGGGTGGCTGGTCGACGAGGCGGACCTGGGCTGGATCGGCGACAGGCTGGACGACCTGCAGCACCTGCCGGTGGTGACGCCGGCGCAGATCCGCGCCCTGGCGCCGGTGGACCCGGCCCTGATGAAGGCCGGCTTCCTCGGCGCCGTCCAGGCCGGGCTGTACCAGGCGAAGTACCGCAAACCGCTGGCGTGAGCTGCGCCCGGGGCCGGCGGCCTTGACATAAAGACAACGCTTATTTTCAATTGCCGACATTTTGACAAAAAGATAATTAGATAGCATTGTCGTTATTTATAATATATTGCTATATCTATTGTTACGGACACAAGAGAACGACCCGTATATGTAAAGAAGTATAGTATGGCGATTGCTCTCCCGGTCGAACGCCGATACCCGGCGATTCAGCCCAGGGAGGGGTCCCCATGTCCAGCACCCGGCCGCGCATCCGCACCTTCGCCGTCATCATCCACCCCCTTTCCGTGCTGGTCGCCTGCCTGCTCCTGGGCGCCCGGCCCGCGCCGGCCCAGGAGACGGTCGCCAAGGACGTGCACTGGCGGCCGTCCGCGACGCGGGACGCGAACGGGACCCCGTTGCCGCCGCCCACCGGCTACGAGGTCTGGGTCGAGAAGGACGGACAGCCGGAAAAGCTGGCCGTGGTCGCGGCCGACACGCAGTGCGTGCTGCTGCTCGCGACCGGGTCGAGCTACCGCGTGCGCGTGCGCGCGGTGGCAGCCGGCGGGCTGACCTCGCCGTACAGCGACTATTCGGACCTGTACCGCACGCCCCGTCCGTCACCGGCATCGCTGCTGCCGGCAGCGGGCATCACCGCGGTGCAGCCGAACCCGTTCGGCGCCTCGGTAGCCATCGGCTTCATGGCACCGCCGGCGCCGCGCGCCGGGGGCCAGGGACGCCTCGAGGTATGCGACCTGCGCGGGCGACGCGTGCGCGGCTGGGACCTCGACGGCGCCGACCGGGAGGGAGGCGTTGCGTGGGACGGCCGCGACGCGCAGGGCCGGCGCGTCCCCGCCGGAACCTACCTGGTGCGCATGCGGTGGCGTGACGCGGCGTGGACCCGCAAGGTCACGCTGCTTCCGTAGCGCCGCGGCGCCAACCCACTTGACAGCCCCCCCATGCGGGCGCGAAATAGCACCCAGGCGCCGGCGCCCCCGCCTCGAGCCCGCCGGCGCGCGCCCTGCTCTGGAAGAAGGAACCAGCGTATGCCCGCCAGCCACTCCCCGGCGCCCGCCACCGGCCGGCCCGCGCCGCACCATTCGCCGCTCTACATCCAGGCGCTGGCCTTCTGCTCGGGCATGTCGATCATGGCCGTCGAGCTGTGCGCCTCGCGCCTGGTGGCCCCCGTGTTCGGCACTTCGACCTACGTGTGGACCAACATCATCGGCGTGATCATGATCGCGCTGTCGGCGGGCTACATGGTCGGCGGCCGCCTCGCGGACCGGGACGGCGACCTGCGCCTGCTACTGAAGCTGCTGACGGGCGCCTGCGCCTGGCTGCTGCTGCTGCCGTTCGGCGGGCCGCCACTGCTGCGCGCGCTGGCCGGTGGACTGACCGGCCTCGACTCGTCGTTCTCGTACATCTTCACCGGTTCGCTGCTGGGCATCACGGCGTTGTTCGCGGCGCCGGTGGTCGTCATGGGCATGACCAGCCCGTTCCTGGTGCGCGCGCTGTCCCGCCAGGGCGAGGTCGGCGCCTCGGCCGGCCGCATCTTCGGCATCTCGACGATCGGCAGCGTGCTGGGCACGTTCCTGCCGGTGCTGATCTTCATCCCGCGGCTGGGCACGGGCAAGACCATCCTCGTCTTCGCCGGGCTGCTGCTGGTGGTCGTAGCGCTGGGCTACCGGCGCACGGGCGGCGCGCTGATGGGCGTCGCCGTCGCCGGCTCGCTGCTGGCGCCGCTGCCCGAGGCCCGCGTGACGCCGGGACGCGTCTACGCCAGCGACTCGGAGTACCAGTACATCGAGGTGTACGACCGCGGCGACATGCGCTTCCTGACCTACAACGACGCCCTCGGCTTCCAGACGGCGATCAGCCTGTCCAGCCCGTTCACCGGCCTGTACTACGACTACTACGCGCTGCTGCCGAAGCTGCTGGACCATCCGGCACAAAGGGCGCTCATCATCGGTCTCGGCGGCGGCGTCATCGCCAACCAGTACGGGTTCTTCCATCCCGGGCTGCAGGTGGACGGCGTGGAGATCGACCCCGAGGTGATCGAGGTCGCCCGCGACTACTTCCGGCTGGGCGCGACAACGCGCACCTATGCCCAGGACGGCCGCATCTTCGCCGGCCGCGCCGGCGACCGGTACGACGTGGTCATCGTCGACGCCTACACCAACCAGATCTACGTGCCGTTCCACCTGGCCACGCGCGAGTTCTTCGCGCAGGTCAAGGGTCGCCTGGCCGAGGGCGGGATCGTGGCCATGAACGTCTCGGCCGCCCGCGACGACGCCCCCCTGATCGAGTCCATCTGCGCCACGCTGCGCACCGAGTTCCCGCACGTCTACCGCATGCGGATCCCCGGCTCCCACGACAACATCGTGCTGGCCGCGAACCGGCCGGTGGCGTTCGACCTGCCGGCCGCCTCGTACGGCGAGGTCATGGGACCGCTGGCGGCGCAGTTCAACCAGGGCTTCCGCGAGGTCGGCCCGTCGGCCACCCGGCCGCTGACCGACGACTGGGCCCCCGTCGAGCGGATGGTGGACTGGGAGCTCCTGGCCCGCCGCACGCGCCCGCCCGGCTCCTCCCGCTCCTGACCGCCGCCGCCCGCCGGGGATCCGGGGGTGCGGATCAGGCCGCCTTCGCCTAGCATGGCCCGGATGCAAAAGGGACCCGTGCCGGAAGGTGGCTGTTCATGATCTGGGTGTGGTCGGGGTTCATCGCGTTCGTCCTGCTGCTGCTGGCGCTCGACCTGGGCGTGTTCCACCGCAAGTCGCACGTCGTCGGCGTGCGCGAGGCGCTCGCCTGGTCGGCGGTGTGGATCTCGCTGGGCCTGGCGTTCGCCGTCTTCGTCCACTTCGCCTATGACGCCCACTGGTTCGGGCTGGGGCTGGGCATCGACGTCGTCGACGGGCTGCCCAACGACGGGGGCAGCGCCGTCGGCAAGTACCTGACGGGCTACGTCGTCGAGAAGTCGCTCAGCGTCGACAACATCTTCGTCATCGTGATGATTTTCAGCTTCTTCGCGGTGCCGCCCATCTACCAGCACCGCGTGCTGTTCTGGGGCATCATCGGGGCCCTGGTGATGCGCGGGGCGATGATCGCCGTCGGGGCGAAGCTCATCCACGAGTTCCACTGGGTGCTGTACCTGTTCGCGGTGTTCCTGATCGCCACGGCGCTGAAGATGCTCTTCATGAAGGAAGGCCACTCGGACCCGGGCAACAACGGCATGATCCGGCTGGTGCGACGGCTGTTCCCGGTCACCGAGCGCTTCCACGGCGAGCACTTCATGGTGCGCGCCGGCACCGACGCCGCCTGCGAGCCCGAGTTCCCCGGCGCCGCGCCGGCGTGCGACGCCGTGCTGGAGAAGGCCCGGCCCGGCGCGCGCCTGCTGACGCCGCTGAGCCTGGCCCTGGTGATGGTCGAGACCACCGACCTGATCTTCGCGGTAGACTCGATCCCCGCCATCTTCGCCATCACCGGCGACCCGTTCCTGGTCTTCACCAGCAACGTGTTCGCGATCCTGGGGCTGCGCTCGCTCTACTTCGCGCTGGCGGGCGCGGTGACGAAGTTCCGCTACCTGAAGGTGTCGCTGGCGCTGGTCCTGCTGGTGGTCGGCACGAAGATGCTGGTGGCCGGCTGGCTGAAGAAGGTGCTGGGCGAGCACTTCAACCTGATGCTGCTGCTGGTGGTGCTGGCGATCCTGACGGTGGGCGTGATGGCGTCGCTGGTCGCCGACCGTCGGCAGTCGCGCCGGGCCTGAGGGGAAGATCCCGCTGCGCGCCGGGTCACCCGGCCAGCCAGGCGCGTGCCTCGGCCAGGGTCGGGAAGATGCGCAGCGGGTACGGCGAGTGCCCCGGCGCGCTGTAGAAGTCGAGCAGCGAGCGGATGGTGTCGTCGACGGTCACGACCGCGATCCGCACGTTGGGGTTGGAGTGGTGGGCGCCGATCGCGAACGCCGCGAACCGCTTCACGTCGGCTTCGCAGATGTCGTGCCCCTCGACGCGCGACAGGTCGTTCAGGGAATAGCGGCAGTCGTCGAAGCGCGCGTCCCCCTGGAACTCCGTGATCGACTGCATGAACTCCCGGCTCGTGACGAAGCCGCTGAACGTCTTGCAGACGCCGCGCGGCTCCCAGGCGATCTCGTAGGCCATGTCATTCCCCCCAGGCCTCTGCATTCCCCCCAGGCCACTTCATTCCCCCAACGACCGCCCCATGAAGAGCGCGGCCGCACGCGGGCACGGCCGACGGCAGAATCTACACACACGTGTCACCGGCGTCCAGAGACCCGTCCCGGGCCGGCCCGGCGCCGGCCAGGCCCGGCAGCAGGGCCCCGGTCGTGGTCACCAGGTGTCCGCGGCCGTGGCACGCGAGGCAGGAATGCGACGGGAAGACCAGCGCCAGGTCGCCCGGCCGCAGGCCGTCGGCCAGCTCGTCCCACGCACCGGCCGGCACGTCGACCACGGCGTGCTCCTGCGTCAGCGCGGTCACCGCGACCTGCGGCAGCACCCGGTCGAACCCGCCGGCGTCCAGGGTGCCCAGGCAGCCGTAGGCCGGGCCGCCGTCCGCCCGGGCGGGGTCCTTTCCCAGGTGCACGGCGCCCCCGCGCAGGACCAGGCGCCGGCGCGCGGCGTCCACCGCCAGCACGGGACAGGCCGCGGCCAGCGCCAGGTCGCCCGCGGCGCACACGCCGGCCGCCAGCTGCATCACGTCGAAGAAGACGAAGTTGCCCGGGCGCACCTCGTCGACGCCCGCCAGGTCGCGCGCCGCCACGCAGGTTGGCGTGTCGCCCGCCGACAGCCGCAGTCCTCCGCCCGCGGACGCGGCCGCCGCCGCCAGGCGCGACGCCGTCTCCGCGTAGAGCGCCTCGAGCCCGGCGCGCGGCGTCGTGTAGCTGTGGCCGGCGTGCGTCACAACGCCGGCGAGCGTCGCGGCCGCCGCCACCGCGGCGAGCCGCGGCGCGTCATCCCACGGGATCCCCGAGCGCCCGTACCCCGTGTCGACCTTCAGGTGCTGGTCGTGGGGGCACGTTCCCATGGCCGCCGTCACGGCCCGCGCGACCGCCGGCGTGTCGACGAGCAGACCGAGCCGGCCGCCGGCGGCAGCCAGTCGGCGCGCCAGCGGGACCAGCCGCGGCAGGTCGTGCGGGTCGGCGAGCACGGCGATCAGCAGGTCGTTCCAGCCGTCGTCCGCGAATCGCAGGGCCATGCCCGCCGACGACACCGTCGCCGCGCCCACGCCCGCCTCGCGGAACCAGCGCCCCACTCCCACGTTCTGGTGTGTCTTGAAGTGTGGGCGCAGCGCCACGCCGGCGGTCGCCGCCTTCGCGCACATGGCGGCGATGTTGGCGCGGGCGCGCCGCTCGTCGACCACCAGCGCGGGCGCGTCGCGGCCCGGCGCGACAGGCAGCCGCGAAAAGAGCTCGTCGAGCCGGCCGGCCGTGTCGGCGAACGCGCCCATGCGGAGTCCTCCCTCGCCGGCTCAGCGCCCCGGCGCGCCCCGGCCGCGCGATGCCAGGGCGTCGGCGTACAGCCGGTCCATCGCATCGGCCATCCGGTCCTCGGTGAAGTGCGCCAGCACGCGCCCGCGGGCCGCCCGGCCCATGCGTTCGCGCAGCGCGGCATCATCCAGCAACCTCGCGACGGCCCCGGCCAGGCGCGCGCCGTCCTTGGGCGCCACCATCAGCCCGGTCTCCCCTTCAACGACGATGTCCAGCACGCCGTCGCAGTCCGACGACACGGTGGGCAGCCCCGCCGCCATGGCCTCGATGAGCGCCAGCCCGAACGCCTCGTTGTGCGACGGGAACGCGAACACGTCCATCGCCGCCAGCAGGTCGGGCACGTCGCGCCGGAAGCCGGTCACGGTGATGCGCCCGGCCGCCGGACCGGATGCCATGGCCTCGACGATCGCGCGCCCCTCGTCCTCCTCGCCGCGCGTGGCCTCGCCCACGACCAGGAAGCGCGCCTGCGGGTAGCGATCGGCCAGCAGCGCCGCCATCTCGACGAACTCGCGGTGGCCCTTCGACGGCGTCACGCGCCCGACGATGCCGACCACGATGTCGCCGTCGCCGTAGCCCAGCTCGGCGCGCACCCGCGACCGCGCGGCCGCGTCCGGCCGGTACCGCCCGGGGTCGATGCCGTTGTGGATGGTGACGACCTTCGCCGGGTCGATCGGGTGCATGGCGACGACGTTGCGGTGGATGACCTCGCTGATGGCGATGACGCGGTCCACGCGCGCGTACATGCCGTAGTGCACCCACAGCTTCTTGCCGGTCTTGACGCCGACGTGCTTGTGCAGCACCAGCGGCACGCGGCGGTGCACGGCCAGGGCCGGCACCAGCGTGAACAGGTCGCGCGACCAGTCGCAGTGCACCAGCTGGATGCCGCGCCGCCCGATCAGCCGCGACAGCCGCCACGCCTGCCGCGGGTGCACCTTGCCCCACAGGTCGGCCGTCTCGGGCGCGAAGCCCTCGGCCCGCAGCCGCTCCTCGATGGCCGAGCCGGGCGCGCACAGCGGCACCACGTCGTGACCGCGCGCGCGCAGGCGCACGCTGGTCTGCACCAGGCTCATCTCCATGCCGCCCCAGGCGCGGCTGGTGCAGGCGGTGAGGATCGTCAGGGACATCACCGGTCCGGTCGTTGGCGGAAGGTCGCGACGGCACGCTGCGACGGCGACGGCGGCCGGCGCGAATGCTAGCATGTGCGGGCAGGGGCGGCAACGAGCCGGCCACTGGCCGCCGGGCGGGTTCGAGGCGATGTTCTGGGGTCGAGGGCGCCGGGGACAGCGGCCGCCCCGCACCGGGAGCAGACATGACCGACGACATCCTGCAGCTGGAATCGGTGACGATGACCTGGGACGCCGGCGAGAGCGGCGGCCGCACCGTGCTGGACGGCGTCGACCTGGCGCTGGCCCGCGGGCAGGCCGTGGCGCTGGTCGGGCGCAGCGGCAGCGGCAAGTCGACGCTGCTGCACGTGGCCGCCGGCATCGCCGTACCCACCGCCGGGCGCGTGCGCCTGGCGGGCCACGACCTGTCGGTCGCCGGCGAGGAGGCGCGCACGCGCCTGCGTCGCGAGCACGTCGGGCTGGTCTTCCAGTTCTTCCACCTGCTGCCGCACCTGAGCCTGCGCGAGAACGTGGCCGTGCCCGGCTGGATCGCCGGCGACGACGGCGGTCGCACGCGCCGCCGCGCCGACGACCTGCTGGCCCGCGTCGGGCTGGGCGACCGCGCCGGCGACGCCGTGGGCAGGCTCTCCGGCGGCGAGATGCAGCGCGTGGCCCTGTGCCGCGCGCTGCTGCGCGGCCCGGCGCTGGTGCTGGCCGACGAGCCCACCGGCAGCCTGGACGACCGCACCGGCCGCGAGGTCATGGACCTGCTGCTCGAGCTGACGCGCGCCGAGGGCGGCGCCCTGCTCTACGTCACGCACTCGCCCGAGCTGGCCGCGCGCGCCGACCGCACCTGGCGCCTGGTCGACGGCCGCCTGCTGCCCGGGGCCGCCGCGTGATCAGCTACCTCAGGCGGGGCCTCGCGCAGCACCTGCGCCACTCGCGCACGCTGCTGGCGCTGACGGTGCTCGGCGTGGCGCTGGGCGTGGCCTCGGTGGTGGCCATCCAGACGCTGAACCAGGGCTCGCTGCTGGCGTTCGACGGCAGCGTGCGCGCGATCAGCGGCCAGGCCGACCTCTCGGTCACGGGCACGCTGCCCACGCTCCCGGAGTCGCTGCTGCCCGTGGTGCTCGGCGACCGCGACGTGGCCGGCGCCTGGCCGCTGGTGCGCGCCAACGTCGCGGTCACGGGACGGCCCGACCTGAACCTCGACATCATCGGGTTCGACGTCTTCGCCCCCGTGCGCTACCCGCTGCAGGACGTCGCCGCCACGGGCGACGACGCCGCGCGGCGCGACCCGTTCGCGAGCCTGCACCAGGCGCTGGTGCAGCCCGGCTGGGTCGCCATCACGCCCGAGCTGGCCGCGCAGGAGGGCTGGCGCGTCGGCGACGTCATCCGGGCCAGCAGCGGCAGCCGCGCGGTGGACCTGACGGTGGGCGCGCTGGTCGACTTCCGCCGCTTCGAGCCCCTGGCCCCGCGCCGCCTGGCCGTGATGGACATCGCGCAGGCGCAGGAGCTGTTCGGCCGTCCCGGCCGCATCCAGCAGGTGGATGTCGTGCTGCGCAAGGGCGCCGACGCCGCCGACGCCGCGGCGCGCCTGCAGGCGGCCCTCGGCCCGGGCGTGCGCGTGCAGACGCCCGAGCAGCGACGGCAGGACGCCTCGGCCCTGCTGGCCGCGTTCCGCCTGAACCTGACCGCGCTCAGCCTGATCAGCGTCTTCGTCGGCGTCTTCCTGGTCCTGACCGCGGTGCAGGCCTCGCTGGTGCGGCGGCGGCGCGAGTTCGGCCTGCTGCGCTCGCTGGGCGCCACGCGCGCGCAGGTCATGGGCCTGGTGCTGGGCGAGGCCGCCGCGCTGGGCGCGCTCGGCGTGGCGCTCGGCATCCCGCTGGGCTGGCTCGCCGCGCGCCACAACCTGCAGGCGGTCAGCGCGACGCTGACGAGCATCTACGTCACCGAGGGCATCGACCGGCTGACGCTGCCGGCCCCCGTCGTCGCGCTGGGCGCAGCGGTCGGCATGCTCGGCGCGCTGGCCGGCGCCGCGCTGCCCGCGTGGGACCTGGCGCGGCGCGACCCGCTGCGCCTGCTCTCGCCGCTGTCGGTGCACGAGGCCGCGGGCCGCGCCGCCGGCCGCCTGGCGCTGGCCGCGGGCGCCCTGGCCGCCGCCGGCTCGCTGTGGTTCTTCACGCTCGGCCGCGAAATGCGCCTGGGCGGCTTCCTCTACGGCCTGGTGATGATGCTGGCCCTGCCGCTGCTGGTGCCGCTGGTGGTGCGCACGGCCTGCGGCTGGGCGCGACCGGGCCGCTTCGGCCCCGCGCTGAGCCTGCGCAACCTGCAGGCGCGCCTGCAGGCGACGGGGTTCGCGGTCGCGGCGCTGGCGATCACCGTCAGCATGATGTTCGGCATCACCATCCTGGTCGGCAGCTTCCGGCAGACGCTCGTCACCTGGCTCGACGTGACGATCCGCGCCGACGTCTACATCAGCAGCGAGTCGTGGCAACGCACGGGCAACGACGCCTTCCTGGACCCCGCGCTGCTGGACACGCTGCGCGCCTGGCCCGGCGTCGTCTCGTTGGAGGAGCAGCGCCGCCTGCGCGTGCTGGCCGTCGACGGCCGGCCCGTCTGGCTGAACGGCCTGCGCCTGACCGACCGGCCGCTGCCTGGCGTGCCGCAGGCCGACCTGGCCGGGCGCCTGCCGATGATGGCCGGCGAGCCCCGCGCCGCCGTGGCCGCCCTGCGCGCCGGCAGCGTGCTCATCGGCGAGCCCCTTGCCCGCAAGGCACGCCTGGGCGTGGGCGACACGCTGCGCCTGGCCGGCCCGGCCGGCGCCGTCGCGCTGCCGATCGCCGGCGTCACTTACGACTACACCAGCGAGGGCGGCACCGCCTTCGTCGCGATGGACGTGCTCAACGCGCGCTTCGACGCCGCGCCGCCCAACAACGCCGCGCTGTTCCTGGCGCCGGGCACCGACGTCGAGCGCACGGTCGACGCCCTGAAGAACGCACTGGCCGGGCGCCCCCTGGTCATCCGCAGCAACCGCACGCTGCGCGCCGAGGTGCTGGCCGTGTTCGACCAGACGTTCGCCGTCACGCGAACGCTGCAGGCGATGGCGCTCTTGATCGCCGCGCTCGGCGTCTCGGTGACGCTGCTGATCCAGGCCCACGAGCGCGCCGGCGAGCTGGCGCTGCTGCGCGCGTTGGGCGCGACGCGGCGCCAGGTCTTCGGCCTGTTCCTGGGCGAGGGCGCGGCGATGGGCGCGCTCGGCCTGCTGCTGGGCCTGGGCGGCGGCCTGGGGCTGGCGGCGCTGCTCATCCTGGTGATCAACCGCACGTGGTTCGGCTGGACGATCCGCCCCGCCTGGCCGGGCACCGCGCTGGCCGGGCAGGCCCTGGTGGTGCTGGCGGTGGCGGCGCTGGCTGCGGTGTACCCTGCCTCGCGCGCGCGGCTGGCGCGGCCGGGCCAACTGACACGGGATGATTTGTGAGGTGCGCATGAGGCGGCAGGCCCGGAACGGGATGATGGTCACGGCGGCGCTGCTGGCCGCGGCGCTGGCGTGCGCCGCGCTGCCCGGCGCGAACACGAACACCCCACCCGCGCCCGCGCCCGCCGAAGGCTGGCTGCGCGCCGCCCCGGGCTACGCCTGGAGCTTCCCGCGCGACCACTACGCACACCCCGCGCACCGCACCGAGTGGTGGTACCTGACCGGCCACCTGCGCGAGGAGGGCGCGCCGGCCGACGCCGAGCCGGTCGCCTTCCAGTTCACGCTCTTCCGCATCGGCCTGGACCCGCTGGCGCCGCCGCCGGGCGGCTCGACCTGGCGCGCGCAGGCGCTGGTGATGGGCCACGCCGCGACCACCGACCCCACGGCCGGCAGGCACGTGTTCAGCGAGACGCTGTGGCGCGCCGCGGCCGGCCTGGGCGGCTTCGGCGTGCCCGGCGACACGACACTGGCCTGGTGCGCGGCGCCGCCCGGCACGCCGGGCCGCTGGAGCGTCGCCCTGCAGGACGGCGCCTTCCTGGTGCGCGCGCGCGATGACCAGCGCGGCCTCGCCTTCGACCTGTCCTGCGCGAGCGCCACGCCGCCCGTGCTGCAGGGTCCCGGCGGCTTCAGCCCCAAGGACGCGAGCGGCCAGGCCGGCAGCCTCTACTACAGCCTGCCCCGGCTGTCGGTCACCGGCACGTTGCGGCGCGGCGACCGCGACGTGCGCGTGACGGGACAGGCGTGGCTCGACCGCGAGGTCTTCACCTCGACGCTGGGCGCGTCGCAGACGGGCTGGGACTGGGTGAGCCTGCAACTGGACGACGGCCGCGACCTGATGCTGTACCGCCTGCGCACGGCCGACGGTCGCGTCGACTTCGCGCTCGGCACGCTGGCCGCGCCGGACGGAACGTCGCGTTCGCTGGTGCGCGAGCAGTGGTCGCTGGAGCCGCTGTCGCAATGGACCAGCCCCGCCACCGGCGCGCCCTACCCGGTCGACTGGCGACTGCGCGTGCCGGAGGCGGCCATCGACGTGGAACTGCGCGCGATCCTGCCCGACCAGGAGAACGTGTCGACGCGCACGGGCGTGCACTACTGGGAGGGCGGCGTGCGCGCCGTCACCCCGGCGGGAAAGCCCGGCGCGGGCGCGCTGCGGGGCCGCGGCTTCGTCGAGTTGACGGGGTATGGGGCGGGAAGCCGGCCTCCTGTCTGAGGTTGCAGGCTTTCCGGGAGGGCGACCATCACCGGAAGGCGACGCCAGCGACGCATCATCGGCCCCATCTACCGGATCAACGCTGCCCTCAGGACAGTTTCCTCACCCCCGCCGACGATTCGGATAATGTAAACGCCGCTTGGCAGAGGATGTCCGCCGTCATCGCATCCGCGCCACTCCAGCACGTGCCGGCCTTCGGACACTTCACCTTCCACCAGTTGCGCCGCTCGACGACCGGCAATGTCGAACACCGAGACGCTCAACCTGGTCGCGGCAGCAAGGTCAAACGTGATCTCGGTCACGGGGTTGAACGGATTCGGCGACACCGTCGGCGTCCAGTTGAACACGGTCGCCGGTCCGCCCTGCTTGTCGGCGTCGAGACACCCGTCTTCATCACCGCCCGACTTCGCCGCGAGGTCGGCGTCACCATCGCCCGGTACACTGCCTCGACAATGACCTCTGGTCGTGATCATTCCCTCGGCGCAGATAGCGGTGCCATCCATGGTCGAACCCGTCAAGTCGGCTATCGTGTCTCCGCAAGCGAATGCAGCATCCTTCGCGTCGAAGTGTGCGACAAAATCGACATCCCCGTCGCAGTCGACATCCCGAAGGTGCCGGTGCGAACGATTGCCCTCGCCACCCGGGCGCCGGCCATCCCTGCCGGCGGACGAGAAGTGGCTCTCGACGGCGCCGCCGGGGCCGAACCGAAGCGTCGTCGGGTCGATTGTCGCCGCATCGAAGTCCTTCGTCGTCAGCACGGCGACGGTGATCTGTCCCCTGGCCCCCGCCCCACAGGCCACGCGGTTGCAGTCATTGCCGGGCTTTACGTCGATGCTCACCGCCTTCAACGGTTGGACGTCACCGCATTGCCGGGGCGAGACCTGGAGGTTCCCTTCGAACGTCAACAGGATGACCTGATCGTCGGTGATACCCATGTTCGCGCCGTATGGCTCGACCTTGAATCGCGGCCTCACGGCCCCCTTCAACCACGGATGATCCGGATCGCTGGTGTCGATCACCAATGTCCCGTGGCCCGCACTTGTCAGGTAGACCACACCGTTCCCGGGCGCGATCGACTGGTACCCCCTGTTGACAGGGGGATAGAACATCGAGCGGACGCGCGGGTGCAGACGATCCGAGATGTCGACGATCGCCATCACGCTTTCATCGCCGATGTAGAAGACCAGCCCGCCCTGTAAGGCCAGGTCGCGGCAATAGCCGTTCTGCATCGGGATCGTCCATTTCCGCTTCATCGACCTCGGATCGGAGACGTCCACCAGCGACAGGGTTTGCTCGGCGCCCACCAGAAGGTAGTCGCCGTCCGGTTCCATGTGAGCGATGAGGTCGGTGCGGATGCCCATCGGCAACGTGCTGATGACTTGCGGCCGAGAAGGATCGCCGATGTCGACGGAACTGATATCGTACGCATAGCCCCCTCCGCCGGGCCAACCGCAGACGAAGGCGATGCTGTCCTGGATTGCAAAATGGTTGCCGATCCCGGTCGCGTTCACGAGGCGCATGTGTGCCGGGTCAGCGATATCAACGCAGACCAGACTGTTGGTGAACAGGTAATGGTCGCGAAACACCATGTCATACGGATAGCGGGGCAGTCCCGAAATTTCGCCCACGACGCGTGGCACCCGGGGATTGCTCACGTCGAACGCCACGATCCCGCGCGGGTCGGGCCAGGCGTTGGCGTAGGAACCGAACGCGAGGTCGCCCCGGACACCGATACCCTGAAACGTCCGGTCGAGATGCAGGAGACCGGCATCGGGCTGGTCTGTCCGGATGTTCGGGTCGGCGATCAAGATTATCCCGAATCCCGTGTACATCACGACCAAGTCCCCGAGCGGCGTGGGCGACATGTACCAGGTATAGCCGCCGATGATGCCGAGTTCCCGCGGCTCGGGCGCCGACGCCGGGCTAAAGACACGAATCCCGACGTTGTCCTGCACGTACAACTTGTCGTCGACAACCTGGACCGTGCCCGGATCGTCGAAAATGCGGCTGGCGATGCGCGACGGCGCACCGGCGGCCGCAAGGCGGTATGTCAGCAACTGGTATCCGACCGGGACGTAGACCAGATCGCCGGCGCAACTGAACGTGTAGCCCCCGGTTTGCACTTCCCACTTCAGCGATAGGGCTCCTGCGGCATTCAAGGTGAGGCAAAAGAGCGATCCGCCCTGGTCATGGGCGATGATGTCATCGCCGTGCAGCGCGATGTTGCTGACATTCCAGGTGCGATTGTGGGTTGCCTTGATGAAGGGAGCCGCCGGGTTGTGCACGTCGTAAACAACCACACGATTGTAGCCAATGGCGTAGAGATACCCGTCGCGATAGACTGCCCTGTAGAGTTGGGTGGCCGCAGGAAGCGCTCGAACGACCGGATGTCGCGGATCGGCGACGTCCAGTACCGTGAGTCCGTTATACCCGGTCACGAATGCGATGCCATCCGCGATGGTGACGTAAGATGCCGCGCGTGATAGCCGCTCCGCGTGGATGAGGCGCACGTTTCGCGGATCCGAGCCGTCATAGGCCAAGAGGTGATCCGAGGCAGCCACCCAGATGATGTCGCCGGTCACAAACGGCGTCGAGTCAGGCCCGTAGTAGTCAACGTCTCCGTCCCACTCCACCTCGAACCATGACACCAGGGAGTTGCCCGGAGCGTAGTCCCAGCAGGTCGTGGAGCGACACTCCGTCGCGCCTGCCCCGCTTGCCGACATCGCGAGCAGGACACAACTCAGGACCGTCAGCATCCTCATCATCATGGCTCCCTCGACGGTAGTGGTGCCGAAGAAAGATCGGGCACGGGCGAACCCCGAATGCGTTGCGGATGAATCCGTTATATCATTTCATCCAGTATAGCAGATCGGTTGTTGGTCAAGCCCCCGAAATGGTTGCCGGTTTCTCACCGACTGCGCATCCCTCTTGTCACGCCCCCCGCAACCTGTTAAACTGTCAACAGGTGCCGGTACCCCCCACGGGCCACCGAGCCCGCCGGACCCGGCCTCCCCCGCAAAGGAGGCAAGCCATGCGATTCCCCGTCACCGAGAAGCTGATCCAGCGACAGATCAACCACTGGAACCGGCTGCGCGACCTGCTTCACGAGCAGCCGGCGGTCGCGAGCGAGTGCGGTCCGGTCATCACCATCTCGCGCCTGGCCGGGGCCGGCGGCCGGACCCTGGCGGTCGGCCTGGCCGAGCGCCTCGGGATGACGCTGCAGGACCACTCGATCGTCGAGCGCATCGCGCGCACGCGCAAGCTGAACCCCGAACTGGTGGAGTTGCTCGACGAGCAGGACATCCGCCAGAGCGACCTGTGGGTGCGCGGCGTGCTCGAGAACCGGCTGTTCCTGAAGGAGCAGTACTACAACGCGCTGGTCGAGACGATCGAGGAGATGGCGGCGCCCGGCAACGTCGTGTTTCTGGGGCGCGGCGCCGGTCACGTGCTGGGCCACCGTGCAACGCTGCGCGTGCGGCTGGTGGGCAGCTCGGGCCCGCGCCAGGAACGGATGCAGGAGCGCTTCAAGGTGAGCCGCGCCGAGGCCCGCGTGCTGGTGGACGAGACCGACCGCCGGCGCGAGGCGTACATCCGCAAGCTGTTCGGCGTCAACCCGCACGACGCGTCGCACTACGACCTGGTGATCAACACCGACCGGCTGTCGGCGGTCGACGTGGTCGACGTGGTGCTGATGGCGACGCTCGCCGCGGCGCGGCGCGAGACGAAGCAGCTGGCCGCGGCGGCGTCCTAGGACCCGCGGCCTGCCGCCGCCATGCCGTCAGCGGGCGCGCGGCTCCAGCCGCAGGCGGTGGCGCGCCGGGCCCGGCAGCAGCGGGGTCGGGCGGCCCTGCTCCCAGTCGGCGTGCCCGGCCAGGAAGTACGGCGACAGCGGGTGGCCGCTCTGGCCGCCCGGCATGTGGAACAGCGCCTCCGACTCGCGCCCCGGCGACACCACCAGGCGCTCGCTGGCCCCGCTGCCGGGCGCCTGCACGCGCGGCAGGTTCGCGTCGCCGGGCAGCGGCGTGGCCGGCGCCGCGAGCCACCGGCGCAGCTGCGGCGCCACCGCCGCCAGCGGGTGCGCGATGTTCGCGCGGTTGCGCGCGCCCCACGTCCATTCACGCTCGGGACGGCCGCCGGCCGCCAGCCGGGCCATCGTCGTGTCGACGGCCGCGGCCAGCGCCTGGTCCCAGTCGCCATGCGGCGCGGGCGCCAGGTGCGCCGGACGCGCGGCCAGCAGCTGCCACGCCACGGCCAGCCGCAGCGGCAGCTCGCGCGCGTCGAAGCCGGCGTCGCCGGCGCGGCAGGGCGCCGTCAGGTCGGCGTAGACCAGGTCCACGAAAGCGTAGGACGCGCCGCGCACCACGCGGTAACCCACCGAGCCGGTCGAGGCCCGCCCGTCCCAGTCGTCGCGCGCCAGCTGCGCGAATCGCGCGCGCCGCTGCGCCACCGCCGCGTCCGCGGGAGCCGGCGCGCGCCCCAGCGCCGCCAGTTCCAGCTCGCGCCACTGCCCCATCATCACGGCGCGGTCGTCCAGCTGCACCGCCAGCAGGTCCTTCTCGTCGGGCCGCACCAGCGCGCGCAGGTCGTCGCGGATCTGCGCGGCGCGCGCGCCCAGCCCGTAGCCGCCGTCACCGGCCGCGGCCAGGTCGGCCCCGGCGGCGACGCGGTTGTTCGCCGTCCACACCAGGCCCTCGGGCGGGTCGACGACGCGGGGCTGCGCCTCGGCCTCCACCCAGCCGTCCCAGCGGCAGGCGCCGTCGGCGAACGACGCGGGCGAGCGCCCATCCCAGCCCACGCGACGCGGCAGCCGCGAGGCCAGTGTCCACGCCACGCGGCCGCCCGCGTCGGCGCAGACCAGGTTCTGCCCGGGCATGCCCAGCCGCGGCGCCAGCGCGACCGCGTTGTCGACCGTGCGCGCGTTCGCCAGCTCGAGCAGCCTCAGGTTGATGGCGCCGGTGTCGTGCGCCGCCCAGCGCAACGCCAGCGGACGCCCCGCGGCGTCATGCGTCCACACCGGTCCCCACCGCGACTCGCGCACGCGCAGCGTCTCGGGCGCGGCGTGGGCGACGTTGATCACCTCGACGCGCGCGCAGCGCGTCCCAGCCGTCGGGCGTGCGGTAGCGCGTGGAGTCGGACGGGTCGACCTCGAGCACGACCAGGTCCAGCCAGTCCGAGTAGGCGTTGGTGAAGCCCCAGGCCAGGCGACCGTTGCTGCCGACGATGAGGCCGGGCGCGCCGGGCAGCGTCACGCCCGCCAGGCGCACCGTGTCGCCGTCGGCGCCGGCCACGCGCAGCTCGGCGCGGTACCACGTGTTGGGCAGCGACAGCCCCAGGTGCATGTCGTTGGCCAGCAGCGCGCCGCCGTGCCGCGTCAGGCGGCCGGCCACCGCCCAGTTGTTGCTGCCGGTGCGGTCGTGGGGCAGGACGTAGTCGTCACTCGCGGCCGCGGCCCCGCCGGCGAGGGCGACGGCGCCCGATGCCGCGGCAGGCGCGCCGGCGTCCGCGAGCAGTTCCTCGCGCGTGGGCACGGGCGGCGGCGGCGGCGAGCCCTCCTGCAAGGGCGCGTCCCACATCCCGGCCTGCGGCAGCAGGAACGCCGCCAGCGCCGGCGGCAGCGCCTCCCGCACACGGCCGGCCGCCAGGTCGGCGTCGGCCGTGGACATCCCCAGGTCCAGGTACATCGCGGCCACGACCAGCAGCGAGTCGACGGGGCGCCATGCCGCAGGTCGGCAGCGCAGGGCCAGGTACTCGAACGGCCGCGCGTGCAGGTCGGCCAGGCCCGCGTTCACGCCCGCGGTGTAGGCGTCCAGCTGCGCGCGCGAGGGCGCGTCCAGGCGCGCCACCTCCGCCTCGAGCCGCGCCCGGAAACGGTGGCGCCGCACGTCGCGATCGACGCGGCTCAACGCGGGGCCCAACAGTTCGGCCAGCTCGCCGGCAGCTGCGCGGCGCAGCAGGTCCATCTGGAAGAAGCGGTCCTGGGCGTGCAGGTAGCCGAGCGCGCGCATGGCATCCTCGCGCGAACCGGCCCGGATGCGCGGCGCCCCCTTCGCATCGCGCTCGACGGTCACGGGCGCGACCAGCCCGTCGACGGCGCAGCGACCGTCCAGCCGGGCCAGGCTGCCCCGCAGCAACAGCCCGCCCGCCAGGATGCTGCCCACGGCAAGCACCAGCAGCCCGGCAGCCACGATCGTGAATATCCGCAAGAACTTGCGACGCATCGCCACGCCCTCCCGGGGGCCTTCCGCACAAACGCCCGTGGAAGCGGGAACCCTAGCACAGGCCGCGTGCCGTCACCCGCGGCAAAAGTGCGCCGGGCCTATTGATCCCGGCAGTTCGTTGGCGTAATAATCATGACAGTTCCCGGGCCCCAACGCATACGCCTGGCGAGGGAGACGCCGGCCCGGGATATCGATCATGATTCACGGACTTGGGGGGAAATCATGAAAACCTTGTTCATCGCCGCCTTGACGCTTCTGCTCGCCCTGCCGGCCCTCGCCGGACCGGCCCTGGTCACCGACGGACCGACGGTCACGATCCAGGCGATGGAGCCGATGTCGGCCACCTTCGTCTGCACGCCCGGCAACCCGTACAACACGAACTCCGCCGGGTACTACACCTTCTACAACTACACCGATTCGTACGCGACGCTGTTCGACCCCGCGGCGTGCCCGACCTGCGACCTGGGCGTGGCCATCTCGCGCGTGCGGATGCTGCTGCGCCTGAACGCCGCGGCCACGTTCACGATCTCGGCCTCGCTGACCGACGCCGTCGACGCGGGCGGCGGCTGCTACGTGCCCGGCGCCGTCGTCGCGCAGAGCGGCACCGCGACCGTGACCGGCATCACGGCGGCCGGCGGCTACTACATCAACCTGAACTGGACCAGCCCCTGCATCGAGCCGGGCAGGAAGTACTTCCTGGTGTTCACGCTGGGCGAGCCGGGCGCGCTGGTGGCCGGCCCGTACGTCGACAACGACGGCGTCACCGCCTGCAACAGCTGGTACAACAGCGGCACGGGCTGGGTGAACCTCGCCTCGATGTTCGTCGGCGACCCGTTCGTGTGGGCCGAGACCGACTGCTGCCTGCTGCCGGTGCCCGAGGAAACGCAGGACTGGGGCTCGCTGAAGTCGATGTTCCGATAGGCGCGCAGGCTTGGCCTGAAACAAGCGGGGTCCGGGCGGCTGCCCGGACCCCCTTCTCTTGCCGCGACGAACACGCGCGCCGCGCACCACCCTGCACCCCGGTCACACCTGCCGCGCCCGCCACGCCGCGGCATCCCGAGGGCGCCCCTGCGCGTCGCACAGCCTGGCCAGCATCCGGATCACGCGCTGGGTGTCGCCGTCGGTGCGACCGAGTCCCGGCTCGAGCACGCTGTAGGCCTGCTTGAGGTACCGCGCCGACGCGTCGAGCTTGCCGGTCTTGAGCAGGACGTCCCCGCACTCCGCCAGGGCGATGCCCCGGATCCAGGTCTCGACCGGTCCGAACGAGGTGTCGACGGCCTGGGCCAGGAGCCGCTCGGCATCGGCCGTGCGACCGGCGCCCACCATCACGCTCGCCAGCTTGAACCGCGCCACGCGCGCGCCCGAGCTGCCCTCGCCCTCGGACTTCACGAAAAAGGCCTCGGCGGCGCGGAACTCCTTCTCGGCCTCGTCCAGGCGCCCGAGGTCCCGCAGGGCGGTGGCCAGGTGGATGGTGCCGATCCACCCGCCCGAATGATCCATGCCGCGGGCGGCCCGGAAGTCGTCGCGCCCCCTGCGGATCGAGGCCTCCGCCTCCGCGAAGCGATCGAGGCTCTCGAGGACCTTGCCCAGGTCCACGCGGGTGATCGAGGTCTCCGGATGCTGGGCGCCGAGGACGCGCTCGCGCGCGGCGAGCACAGCCTCGAGCTGCTCGAGCGCCTCCTTGTTGCTGCCCAGCCCGGCCAGCGTGCGCGCGTAGTCGTTGCGGTACAGGAGCGTCGCGGGGTGGTCGGGGCCGGCGATGGCCGACGAGAGCTCGATGGCCTCGCGATAGTGCGGCAACGCCTCGCGGGTGCGACCCTCGCCCTTGACGGTCGTGGCCAGCGAGTAGAGCGCGTTCGGCAGGATGAGCGGATCGGCGATCGCCGTGTCGCGAGCGGCCGCCACCAGTTCGGTGAGGATGACCTCGGCCTCCGCGCCGCGCCCGGCCCGCGACAGGACGTCGGCCACCTGGGACCGCGCCCGCAAGGTGGCCTCGTTGCGGTCGCCGTACACGGCGCGCGTCATCTCGTAAGCGGCGACGCCGAAGGAGTCGGCCTGGGCGAAGTGGTTCTGACCCAGGGCGAGGATCGACATCGTGCGCAGCATCTGTGCGGTGTCCGCATGGGGCTTCGGGTACACCTTCGCGAGGATGGCGAGAGCCGCGCGCACCGACTGCTCGGCCTCGGGCGCGCGCCCGAGGGACTCGAGCAGCCCGCCGAGGTTGTGCAGGTCCGTCGCCACGTAGGGATGCGTTTCGCCCAGGACCTTGCGGTGGATCGCCAGGGCCTCGCGGTAGTACCCCTCGGAAGGCTGCATGTTGCCCATGTAGCGCCCCAGGTTGCCCAGACTGTTGAGGTTCACCGCCAGGGCCTCGGACGCCGGCGCGTTCACGCGGTAGAACGCCAGCGAGCGGTGCATCAGCGAGTCGGCGGCGGCGTAGTCGCCCTGCTCCATCAGGACGTTGCCCAGATAGAGCGTGGCCTCGCCCCAAGCCAGCGAATCCACGTCGGTGGCGCCGGCCATGCTCGCCAGCGCCTGGCGAAAGCCCGCCTCGGCGCCCTTCAGGTCGGCCTGGTTCCAGGCCAGGCTGGCGACCGAGGTGAACACGGCCGCCGGCGACGGCGAGGTCACCCCGCGCCCGGACTGCAGCTCGCGCACGCGGTCGATCTGCCGCCGCGCCGTCTCGAAGTCGCCCATCTCGCGGTACGTGTGGCTCAGTTCCAAGCGCAGCGTGGCCTCGACCTCGGGCTGGTCCGCCAGCTCGCGGCCGATGCGTGCATCTGTCGACGCCAGGATGGCGGCCAAGAGCTCGGTGTCGCGCCCCTGCGCGACCTGCGGCCCCACGCCCTCGAGCATGTCGCCCAGGAAGCGTGAGACCTGCTGCGACTTGGCCGCCTCGCGCCGCGCCAGGTGCGTGGCGCGGTCGGCGCGCACGTACATCACCGAGCTGACGACCGTGGACACCACCAGCACGACGGCGATGGCGCCCAGCGCCGCGAACGTGCGCCGGTTGCGCCGCACCAGCTTGCCGAGCCGGTAACTGGTGCTGGGCGGGCCGGCCACCACAGGCTCGCTGCGCAGGTGGCGCCGGACGTCGGCCGCCAGCCCGTTCACCGTCTCGTAGCGCCGGTTGCGGTCTTTCTCCAGCGCCTTCATCGTGATCCAGTCGAGGTCTCCGGTCAGCTCCACCCGCAGACGCTTCGGATGCGAGCCGCGCGCCCGGGCCACGCCCTCGGCCCGGTCGCCGAGGCTGCTGAAGCGCGTGCTCGGCCGCTGCGGGTTCTGCTCGCAGATGATCCGCCGGATCGCGTCGCAGCCCGCCTTGCGCAGTTCGCGCGAGTCGAACGGCAGGGCGCCGACCAGCAGTTCGTAGAGCACCACGCCCAGCGCGTACACGTCGGTGCGGGTGTCGATGTCGTCCTCGCTGGCGGCCGCCTGCTCGGGGCTCATGTACTCGGGCGTGCCGATCATCTGCCCCAGCGCCGTGAACATCGTCAGGTCGGTCAGGCGCTGGGTCGTGGCCTTGGCGACGCCGAAGTCGATGATCTTGGGCAGCGGCCGCCCGTCGACCTCGGTGACGAGGATGTTCGACGGCTTCAGGTCGCGGTGGATGATGGCCTTCTGGTGGGCGTGCTGGACGCCCTCGCACACGCGCACGAACAGGTCGAGCCTCTCGCGCGTGCCGAGTCGCCGGCGGTTGCAGTAGTCGGTGACGGGCTCGCCCTCGACAAACTCCATGGCGAAGTAGGGGCGGCCCTGCGCCGTGGCGCCCGCGTCGTAGACACGCGCGATGCACGGATGGTCCATCAGCGCCAGCGCCTGTCGCTCGGCCTCGAAGCGGGCGACGACCGCGCGCGTGTCCATCCCCTGCTTGATCACCTTCACGGCGACGCGGCGGCGGATGGGCTCGGACTGCTCGGCCTCGAAGACCTCGCCCATGCCGCCCTCGCCGACGCGCCGCACGAGGCGGTACGGGCCGATGACGGCGCCGGCGACGGCGATGTCGCCGGCGGGCACGGCGGCGGGGTCGAGGGGCAGCGTGGCCTCGCCGTCCGGCCCCGCCGGCGGGTCGTGTTCGTCGTGCATGACATTCCCCCGGGCAATGAGAAGGCGTTCCGCATCGGTGTCCGGCACAGGTGGTCTGCGTATAAGAGAGACATGGTATGATTTCCCCGCCGGGCCGCCAGCCCGCCCGCCGGATGCACATGAAAAGGGGCCCCGGGGATCGCCCGGGGCCCTGTTGCCCGGCTGTGTACGCCCCGCGCGGGGCGGGGCGCCCGGCCCTACTTCACGACCACGCTCACCAGCTTGCCCGGCACGTAGATGACCTTGACGACCTGCTTGCCGTCGGTCCACTGCCGCACCTTCGGGCTGGCCAGCGCCAGCTCCTTGACCTGCGCCTCGTCGGCGTCGGCCGCCACCTCGAGCTGGTCGCGCAGCTTGCCGTTGACCTGCACCACGACGTTCACCGTGTCGGAGACCAGCCACTGCGGGTCGGCCACCGGCCACGGCTCGCGGATGAGCGAGGTCGTGTGCCCCAGGCGCGACCACAGCTCCTCGGCCAGGTGCGGCGCGTAGGGCGCCAGCAGCAGCACGAACGTCTCGAGCGCCGCGCGCGGGCGCACCTCGCGGGCGTTCATCTCGTTCGTGAAGATCATCATCTGGCTGATGGCCGTGTTGAAGCGCAGGTCCTCGGTCATGTGCGTGACCTGGTCGATACACTTGTGCAGCGCGCGCTGCGCGTCATCATCGATCGGGCCGTCGGTGATGCCCGCGTGGAACTGGTCCTCCTCGTCGAAGAACATGCGCCAGACGCGGTCCAGGAAGCGGTGCACGCCCTCGATGCCGGTCGTCGACCACGGCTTGTCGCGCTCGAGCGGCCCCAGGAACATCAGGAACAGCCGCAGGCTGTCGGCGCCGTGCACCTTGATGACGTCGTCGGGGTTGACCACGTTGCCGCGGCTCTTGCTCATCTTCTCGCTGTTCTCGCCCAGGATCATGCCCTGGTTGCGCAGCTTGCGGAACGGCTCCTTGGTCGTGACCAGGCCCAGGTCGAACAGCACCTTGTGCCAGAAACGCGCGTACAGCAGGTGCAGCACCGCATGCTCGGTGCCGCCCAGGTACAGGTCGACCGGCATCCAGTAGTTTTCCTTGTCCTTCGCCCACGCCTCGTGGTCGTTGCGCGGGTCCAGGAAGCGCAGGTAGTACCAGCAGGAGCCGGCCCACTGCGGCATGGTGTTGCTCTCGCGGCGGGCGCGCATGCCGGAACGAACATCCTCGATGTTCATCCACTCGTCGATGATCGCCAGCGGGCCCTCGCCCGTGCCGGCCGGCTCGTACTTGCCCACTTCGGGCAGGGTGAGCGGCAGCTCGTCGGCCTCGAGCACGCGCACGGTGCCGTCGGCGAGCTTCAGCAGGGGGAACGGCTCGCCCCAGTAGCGCTGCCGGCTGAACAGCCAGTCGCGCAGCTTGTAGTTCACCTTGCGCTCGCCCAGGCCCTGTTCGACCAGCCAGTCGATCATGCGCGCCTTGGCCTCGGCGACATGCAGGCCGTCGAGGAAGCCGCTGTTGATCGCCGCGCCGTCGCCCGTGTAGGCCTTGCCGTCGAAGCCGGCGGACGGCTGCACCGTGCGCAGGATGGGCAGGTCGAAGGCCTCGGCGAACTCCCAGTCGCGCTCGTCCTGGCCGGGCACGGCCATGATCGCGCCGGTGCCGTAGCCCATCATCACGTAGTCGGCGATCCAGACGGGGATCTCGGCGCCGGTGGCCGGGTTGCGGCAGAAGGCGCCGCTGAAGACGCCCGTCTTCTCCTTGGCGGCCTGGCGGTCGCGGTCACTGCGGCGGCGCGCCTCCTCGACGTACGCCTCGACCGCGGCGCGTTGCCCGGCGGTGGTCAGCTCACGCACCCAGGGGTGCTCGGGGCTGATCACCATGTAGGTGGCTCCGAACATCGTGTCGGGGCGCGTCGTGAAGATGCGCAGCGCGCGCTCGTGGCCGACCACGGGGAAGTCGACCTCGGCGCCCTCGCTGCGGCCGATCCAGTTGCGCTGCAGATCCTTGATCGAGTCAGGCCAGTCCAGCTCGTCAAGGTCCGCGATGAGCCGCTCGGCGTAGGCCGTGATGCGCAGCATCCACTGCTTCATCGGCCGGCGCTCGACGGGGTGGCCGCCCACCTCGCTGCGCCCGTCGATGACCTCCTCGTTCGCCAGCACCGTGCCGAGGGCGGGGCACCAGTTGACGGCGACCTCGGCCTCGTAGGCCAGGCCCTGCTTGTACAGAAGCGTGAAGATCCACTGCGTCCAGCGGTAGTAGCCGGGGTGCGAGGTCGCGACCTCACGCGACCAGTCGTAGCTGAAGCCGAACATCTTCAGCTGCCGGCGGAAGTTGTCGATGTTCGCGCGCGTCGTGACGGCCGGGTGCGTGCCCGTCTTCATCGCGTGGTTCTCGGCGGGCAGGCCGAAGCTGTCCCAGCCCATCGGGTGCAGGACGTTGAACCCGCGCATGCGCTTGTAGCGCGCGATGATGTCGGTGGCCGTGTAGCCCTCGGGATGGCCCACGTGCAGGCCCGCGCCGGACGGGTACGGGAACATGTCCAGCACGTAGTACTTGGGCCGGTCGCTCGCGCCCGGGCCGGTGGGGTCGGCGGCGCGGAACAGGTCAAGGTCGGCCCAGTGCTGCTGCCAGCGGGGCTCGATCCGTGAGGGGTCGTAGGCCATCGACGGGTCCTTCGCGTCTGCAGGGGGGCCGTTGGCGGTCGGCCGGGGCTGTGCAAGCGGGGAATATGCGCGATTTCGCGCCGGATGACAACCGGGGGGCCCCGGCGCCCCGGGGCGGCACAAACAACGGCGCCAGGTGGTACCCCCTCCACCCGGCGCCGATCTGTTCCTGTCCTCAGGAAGGGGGGCGGGCGTCCCCATCCCCCGTGGACGCGCCCCGTAAGGGGAAAGAGCCCGCGCGCGATCCGGAATCACACCGGACCCGAAAAAAAATGCCCGGTCAGCGCCCCGGCAGCGGGGCGAGCCGCGATGCCCCGGCCGCCCCCTCGGCGCGGTAGGCGCGGATGCGGCACAGCGCGCCGGCGGGGCCGGCCTTCCCGAACGCGGCGCCGTCGACCAATACCGACGGTTCGCCCGTGGCGGTGAAGGCGCCGATCGTGTCGAGGTCCGACGTGTAGAGTTCGACCTCGTAGCGCGTGGCGCCGGCCACCGCGGGCCAGGCCAGGCGCACCTGCCCGGTTCCCTGGTCCACGTCGATCGCCACCGGCAGGTCGAGGGCCGTCGCCCCGGCGCCGCCGCGCAGGACGCCGCTCGGCCGCACGGGCCGCAGCCCGTCGGGGGCGCCCAGGAGGATCGCCAGCGCCACGGTGGCGGCCAGCCCCGCGCCCCACGCCCAGCGCGGCACGGCAGGGCGCACCCGCCTGACGGGCAGGACCGCCACGGGTGACGGGCGCAGGCGCCGCGCGGGTGCCGGCTTCGCCGCCAGTTCCGCCAGCCTGGCCGCCAGCGCCGCACGCGCGCGGTCCGCCTCGTCTGCGGGGATCGACGGGTCGCCGGCCAGGAAGGCGGCCTGCGCGCGCAGCAGGCTGTCGCAACGCGGACAGGCCGCGGCCTCCAGACGTTCCGCGTCGTCGGCCGGCAGCGCGGCCAGCCGCGCCAGTTCGGCGGACCCTGCACATTGGTGGCTCATCGTACCCCCCGGTCCGACGGGCGGGCGGCCTCGTCGCCGCCCTGGTCCCTGCGTTCCCTCGCCGCCTTCAGCTTGCGGCGCGCCGTCTGCAACAGTCCGCGCGCCCCGGTCGCCGTCCGCAGCCCGAGCACGCGCGTGATCTCGTCCACGGGCATGTGCTCGGCGCAGCGGAGCCAGACCGCGCGCTGTTCCTGCGGGTCGAGGTGCTCGCGCACCAGCGCCAGCAGGGCATCCCTCTCCTGCCTGTCCTCGAGATCCGCGGCGGGATCGGGCCGCGGATCCGGCAGGTCTTCCAGTTCCAGATCGTCGTCCCACGCCGCCGGCCGCGTGCGGGCCGCGCGCAGGCACGCGTGGTGCGTGACCACGA
>CAINDZ010000190.1 GCA_903847545.1 uncultured bacterium
CGCGCGTTACCGGTCGTGGCCTCGGCCAGCGCCTCGATCTCCAGCCCGCGCAGCTTCGCCACGGCCTCGGCGACCTCGTGTACGTGCCGCGGCTCGGTTTGTTCTGGGTTGATGCCCTCCAGCCCGATCGATGGCGCGTCGGTTTCCAGCACCAGCCGCTCCAGCGGCGCCACCTGCGCCGCGCGCCGCACCTGCGCCGCCCGCGCGCGCGTCACGGCACCCCCCAGCGCCAGGTGCAGGCCGGCGTCGACGAACCGCCCCGCCAGCTCCGGCCCGCGCGAGAAGGCATGCAGCACGCCGCGCAGGCGGCCCCCGTGGCGCCCGACCGCCGCGAGCATCTCCTCGAAGGCGCCGCGGCAGTGCAGGATCACCGGCAGGTCCAGGTCGACCGCCAGCGCCAGCTGCCGCTCGAACAGCGGCAGCTGCTGCGTCAGGCCGCTCGCGTTGATTTTCGTGTCCAGGCCGATCTCGCCGATCGCCACCGGCCGCGACGCCGCGACGCGAGCCGCCAGCAGCTCGATGAAGCGGTCGAGCTCGGCGTGCGTGGGCGGCGGAGGCGCGGCGCCGGGTAGCCGGTCCATGGGCATGACCGCGCCCGCGGCGGGAGCGGCCGGCGCGGCCCCCTCCAGTGCCGCCAGCTGTCCGGGCAGGTCGTGGGCCAGCCACGGGTGCAGCCCCAGGCCGATGGACACGCCGGGCAGGCGGGCCAGGGCACCCAGGTCGGCCCAGCATGGCGCGTCGTAGGCGGGCACGACGACGCGGGTCACGCCGGCGGCGGCCGCGCGCGCCAGCACGGCGCCGGGGTCGTCGCCGAGCGGGGGGTGGTTCAGGTGGACGTGAGTGTCGACCAGGTTCATCGCCTTCAACGCCTTTCGGGATCCTTGCAGTCCGCCAAGGGTATACCACGGATCGGCCGGGACCGCGCACCCTCCACTTGCCCCCCGAGCTTGCGCCGGCGCAACTGCCCGCCCCGCCCGTTGCCCCCCACCCCGCCGGGTGCTACGGTTGCGCCGCTCCACCCCCAACCCGGGAAGGTCACGATGCCCCGCTGGTTCGCTTTTGCCACCATCCTCGGCGCCGCGCTGGTGCTGCTCGCCGCCCCCCTCGCCCTGGCCTGCACGAACCTGGTCTGCAGCCCGGGCGCCACCACCGACGGCTCGGTCTTCGTGACCTACACCTGCGACGGCGAGTTCCACCCCACGCTCGAGCGCATCCCCGCCGCGGACCACAAGCCGGGCGAGATGCAGGAGATCCGCAACTGGAGCGGGCAGGTCATGGGCCAGGTGCCCTATCCGGCGCACACGTGGGCCGTGGTGAACCTGCAGAACGAGAAGCAGGTCTCCATCGCCGAGACGACGACCGGCGGGCGCGACGAGCTGACCAATCCCGACGGCCTGCTGCACTACTGGACGCTGATGCGCCTGGCGCTGCAGCGCTCGACCACGGCGCGCGAGTGCGTCGAGGAGATGGGCCGCCTGGTGGCGGCACACGGCTACCGCAGCAGCGGCGAGTCGTACTGCATCGGCGACCCGAAGGAAGCCTGGGTGATGGAGATGGTTGGGCCGGGCCCCGGC
>CAINDZ010000191.1 GCA_903847545.1 uncultured bacterium
CCAAGACGGCCACCTTCCAGCTGGCCGACCTGGTGGGCCTCGACACGTTCCTGCACGTGGCCGACAACATCTACCCGCTCATCCCGAACGACGAGGCGCGCGAGGTCTTCCACGCGCCCGAGTTCGTGCGCCGCATGGTCGAGCGCGGCCTGTTGGGCCGCAAGAGCGGCGGCGGCTTCTTCCGCATGGTGAAGGGCCCCGAGAAGAAGCTCTACGCGCTGGACCTCGCCACGCTCGAGTACCGCGACCAGGTGAAGGCGAAGTTCCCCGAGACCGAGGCCGCCAAGTCGGTCGACGACCTGCCGACGCGCCTGCGCCAGCTGGCGTTCGGGCCGGGCAAGGCCGGGCAGGCCATCTGGAAGATGCTCGCTGCGTCCTTCTCCTACAGTGCCATGCGCGTCGGCGAGATCTGCGACAGCGCCGCGCAGGTTGACCAGGCCGTGTGCTGGGGCTTCAACTGGAAGCTGGGCCCGTTCGAAACGTGGGACATCCTCGGCTTCCGCAAGGTCACTGAACGTCTCAGGAGCGACGGCCTGCCGCTGCCCGCGTGGGTCGACGCCCTGTACGACAGCGGCGCCGAGAACCTCTACCGCGAGGTGGACGGCGTGCGCTGCAGCCCCACCGCCGCGCCGGGCGGCTTCGCCCCGGTGCCGGGCGACGAACGCTGCCTCGACTTCGAGATCCTGCGCCGCACGGGCCGCGAGGTGCGCCGCAACCCGGGCGCCAGCCTGCTGGACCTGGGCGACGGCGTCCTGTGCCTGGAGTTCCACTCGAAGATGAACGCCATCGGCCAGGACCACGTGAACATGATCATGACCGCCTGCAGCGAGGCGGAGAAGAACTGGCAGGCCCTGGTCGTGGCCAACCCGGCGGAGAACTTCTCGGCCGGCGCCAACCTGATGATGCTGATGATGGAGGCCGCCGAGGGCAACTGGGACGACATCGATATGATCGTCCGCGCCTTCCAGGGCGCCTGCGGCCGGCTCGAGCATTGCGGCGTGCCCGTGGTGACGGCGCCGGCGGGCCTGGCCCTGGGCGGCGGCTGCGAGATCACGATGGGCGGCAACGCCACGCGCGCCGCGGCCGAGACCTACATCGGCCTGGTCGAGATGGGCGCCGGCGTCATCCCCGCCGGCGGCGGCTGCCTGCGCCTGTACCTGCGCAACCTCGATCGCCTGACCGACCCGCGCGACCTGCAGCCGGCCTTCCGTCGCACCTTCGAGACGATCGGCACAGCGACGGTGGCCACCAGCGCCGACGAGGCGCGCGGCATCGGCTTCCTGCGCCCGGGCGACTCGTGGTCCATGCACCGCGACCACGTGGCGCTGGACGCCAAGGAGATCGCGCTGGCCATGGCCCGCAACGGCTTCCAGCCGCCCCCCGAGCGCATGGCGATCCCCGTGATGGGCACCGCCGGCATCGCGCTGGCCGAGTCCGTCCTCTACAACATGGAGCAGGGCGGCTACGCCTCCGCGCACGACCGCAAGCTGGGCCTGGCCCTGGCCGGCGTGCTCAGCGGCGGCGCGGTGCCGCCCGGGTCGACGATCACCGAGCAGGAGATGCTGGCGCTGGAGCGCGAGGCGTTCATGCGGCTGATCAGCGAGCCGAAGTCGCTCGCGCGCATGGAGAGCCTGATGAAGTCCGGCAAGCCCCTGAGGAACTAGACCGCCGCGGCGGAACCAGACAAGGAGACACGATGAAGGACGTCCTGGTCATCTCCGCGCGCCGCACCGCGGTCGGTCGCGCACTCAAGGGAACGCTGCGCCACACGCGCCCCGACGACATGGGCGCCGCCGTGGTGCGGCAACTGGTCGCCATGCATCCGGGCCTGGACCCGGCGCGCCTGGGCGACGTCATCATGGGCTGCGCCATGCCCGAGGGCGAGCAGGGCATGAACGTCGGCCGCAACATCGCGCTGATGGCCGGCCTGCCGGTGACGGTGCCGGGCATGACCATCAACCGCTTCTGCTCGTCGGGCCTCGAGACGGTGAACTACGCCGCCCTGAAGGTGGCCTGCGGGCAGGCCGAAGCGGTCGTCGCCGGCGGCGTCGAGACCATGACCATGGTGCCGATGGGCGGCCTGCGCTACCTGCCCAGCCCCGCCATGGCGCGCGAGCACCCCGAGTACCTGACGAACATGGGCATCACGGCCGAGAACCTGGTCGTGCGCGACGGCATCACGCGCGAAGAGCAGGACGCGTTCGCCTACCACAGCCACCGCAAGGCGGTCGAGGCGATCCTGGCCGGCCGCTTCACCGACGAGATCGTCCCCGTGCTGGCCGCCCTGCCGGGCCGCGACGCCAAGGGCCGCCCGTCGCAGAAGGACGTCGAGTTCAAGGTCGACGAGGGCCCCCGCGCCGACACCACCGTCGAGGCGCTCGCGAAGCTGAAGCCCGCGTTCAAGGTGGGCGGCACCGTGACCGCCGGCAACGCCAGCCAGATGAGCGACGGCGCCGCGGCCGCGCTGCTGGGCACGGCCGAGTTCGCCGCCTCCATCGGCGCCACCCCGCTGGCGCGCTTCGCCGGCTACGCGGTGGCCGGCGTGGCTCCCGAACTGATGGGCATCGGCCCGGTCGAGGCCGTGCCGCGCGCCCTGGCGCAGGCGGGCATCACCCTGGACCAGGTCGACGTCATCGAACTGAACGAGGCCTTCGCCGCACAGAGCCTGGCCGTGTGCAAGGGCCTGGGCCTGGCCGCGGACGACCCGCGCCTGAACCCCAACGGCGGCGCCATCGCGC
>CAINDZ010000192.1 GCA_903847545.1 uncultured bacterium
CTTGTAGCCGATGTTGCCGGCGTCCAGGTCGGGGAAGATGAGCACGTTGGCCGTGCCCGCGACCGTGCTGCCGGGCGCCTTCTTGCTGCCGATCGCCGGCACGATCGCCGCGTCCAGCTGCAGGGGACCGTCCACGGCCAGGTCGGGGGCCTTTTGCCGCACGATGGCCAGTGCCTCGACCACCTTGTCGACATCCGGGCCGGCGCCGCTGCCCATCGTGCTGAAGCTGAGCATCGCCACGCGCGGCTCGAAGCCGCACAGGGCGCGTGCGGTGGCCGCCGTCGCGATGGCGATGTCGGCCAGCTGCTCGGCGTTCGGCTGCGGGTTGACGGCGCAGTCGCCGAACACCAGCCGGCCCTGGTCGCCGAACGGCCACGACGGCTGCACCATCACGAAGCAGCTCGAGACGATGGACGTGCCCGGCTTCATGCCCACGATCTGGAACCCGGCGCGCAGCACGTTGCCCGTCGAGTTGACGGCGCCCGCGACCATGCCGTCGGCCAGGCCGCGGCGCACCAGCATCGCCCCGAAGAACAGGGGATCCTCGAGCGTGCGCGACGCCTCCTCCTCGGTCATGCCCTTGTGCCGGCGCAGTTCGTGGTACTCGCGCACGAAGTCGGCGCGGTAGCTCGAGCGCAGGGGGTCGACCAGCCGGATGCCTTCGGGCGCGACGCCCAGCGCGGCCAGGCGGGCCGTGACGACGGCCTCGTCGCCCAGCACGACGACCTGGGCCAGCTTCCCGTCCCGGATCAGGCCGGCTGCCTGCAGCGTGCGGTCATCCATGGACTCGGGCAGCACGATGGTCCGGCCCAGGCTGGCGGCCCGGGCGCGCAGGGAAGCGATGAAATCCATGACGGTCCCCCGTGTCGGCGTCGGCGGGCCCCGGGCCCGCCGGCAGGGTGGCGCGCGCGGACGGACGCCGGCCTCATGCCGGGCGCCGGGCGCGGGCCGGTTGCGTCAGCGCGGCGCGTGCGCGATCGCGGCGTCCAGCTGCTGCAGGTCGAGGTGGCCCTCGCTGCGCATCGCGCTGACCAGATCCTCCAGCGTGAAGCTGGTCCAGAACTCCTTGAGCCGCGCGTCGAGCAGCGTCCAGATCGACCGCGTCAGGCAGTCCGCCGAGCGGTCGCAGGTGTGCGGCTCGGTGACGCAGTCGACCGGCGCCGTGTGCGCATCCAGCGCGCTGATCACGTCCCACAGGTTGATGTCGGCGGGGGAACGGCCGAGCGTGTAGCCGCCGCGGACACCCTTGCGGCTGACGATCAGGCCCGAGCGGCGCAGCGCCCCGACGACCTGCTCGAGGTACTTGCCGCTGATCTCCTGGCTCTCGGCGATCGCACTGATGGGGACCGGCTCGCCGCCGTAATGCTCGGCGATCTGCAGGATGGCTCGCAACCCGTAGCGGACCTTCGTATTGACCTTCATAGCAGTGCCTGCTCCGCTCCCGGGTCCGTCTCAGGACCCGCGGATGACATGCGGCCGGGCACCCGGCTGGCGCCGATGGGCGTCACGGGCGTCACGGCCCAAGTGAATGCCTCCGGTCGAAATCTATCGCCGCGAGTGCCGGAAGTCCAAGAAGTTCCGAAGCCCTTTACACCGGAAACTTTCGTACTTATTGTGCCCCGAATTTATCCGGTTCCCGGCGGCGTCCCGGCAGGGGCGCGGGCGCCGGACCAAAACCGAAAAGGAGAATCATGACCTCACAGGAACGGCGGGAGTTCATCCGCACGCTGCACCTTTCGGATATCCACCGCCACTTCGACGGCTCGATCCGCCCCGCGACGCTCTGGGAACTCTCCGAGAAGTATTACAGCGCCGTGCCCGGGCTCGATTTCGAGCAGTTCCGCCACTACCTGCAGTGGGACGAAGGCCAGGACAGCACGCTGCTGGACTACCTCGACAAGTTCCACGTGCCCCTGCAGTACACGCAGTTCTACGACAACATCCGCCGCATCAGCTACGAGCTGGCCGAGGACGCGTACCTCGACGGCGTGCGGCTGCTGGAGCTGCGCATCAACCCGCTCATCCACCGCCGCGCCGGGCTCACCAGCCGGCAGGTGCTGGCCGCGACGCGCAAGGGCTTCGACGCCTTCACCGAGAAGCATCCCGACTTCAAGGTCGGCATCATCGTCATCGCGATGCGCAACCACGGCGGCAACATGGCCCGCATCCTCCTGCGCGAGATCCTCGGCGAGCGCGAGGACTTCCACAACGGCGCGGGCGTCGTCGGTTTCGACATCGCCGGGCACGAGGCGCCGTTTCCGCCGGTGCTCTTCAAGGAAGCCTACGGGCTGGCCGCGAAGATGGGCCTGAAGACCACCGCGCACGCCGGCGAGAGCGAGGGCCCCGAGCGCATCTGGGAGGCGCTGGACAACCTGAACCCCGACCGCATCGGGCACGGTACCAGCGCCGGGCAGGACGCCGAGCTGATGAAGCGGCTGGCCCGCGACGGCATCTACCTCGAGGTCTGCCTGTCGTCGAACCTTCAGACCGGCGCTGTGGCGACTCTGAAGGACCACCCGTTGCCGCGGTTCCTGGACGCGGGCATCAAGGTCGCGCTCTGCACCGACAACCCGACGGTCAGCAGCACCACGCTGTCGCGCGAGTACGAGCTGGCGATGGAGACGTTCGGGTTCAGCGAGGACGACATGCGGCGCCTGGCCAACATGTCCTGCCGGGGGACGTTCCTGGCGGCCGGCTGCCCCGAGGTGGGGCTGGAGTAGCCGGCCCCGGGGGCGCGGGCTTGCCTCGGCGGTCCGCGTCGCCGATCATGGCGCCGCACGATGTTTCGGGACAGGTGGACAAGGGCAGGGAGGAAGACGGACATGACGAAGAAGCCGCGCCGCATCGCCATCCTGACCGGTGGCGGCGACGTGCCGGGGCTCAACTCGGCGATCAAGCAGGTGGTCAGCCGCGCCCAGCGCGAGGGCATCGCGGTCGTCGGCATCCGCCGCGGCTGGGGCGGGCTCATCAACTACCGGCCCGAGGCCGACGAGGACTGGAACCGGCACTGGCGCACCGAGCTGGACTGGAGCCACGTGCGGACGATCGACCGCACCGGCGGCACGTTTCTGCACACGTCGCGCACGAACCCGGCCAAGGTCCGCGAGAAGGACATGCCCGGGCACCTGCTGGGGGCGGACCGCACGTACCCAGCCGACCTGACGGACGTGGTCGTGCGCAACCTCGAGCACCTGCAGGTCGACGCGCTGATCCCCATCGGCGGCGACGACACGCTCAGCTACGCCGCGCGCCTGCACCAGGCGGGCTACCCGCAGGTGGCCATCCCCAAGACGATGGACAACGACGTCTACGGGACCGACTTCTGCATCGGCTTCAGCACCGCGGTCACGCGCTCGGTGCAGGCGATCAGCGACCTGCGCACGCCCATCGGCTCACACGAACGCATCGGCCTGGTCGAACTGTTCGGCCGCAACAGCGGCGAGACCTGCCTGGTCTCCAGCTACCTGGCGAACGTCGACCGCGCGATCATCAGCGAGGTGCCCTTCGACATCCACCGGCTGGCCGAGCAGATCCAGCGCGACAAGCGCGACAACCCCAGCCACTACGCCATGGTGACCATCAGCGAGGGAGCCATCCCGCGCGACGGTGACGTCCACGAGACCGGCGAGGAGGACGCGTACGGGCACCGCAAGCTCGGCGGCGTCGGCCTGTGGGCGGCCGACCGCCTGAAGGACCTGACCGGCCACGGCGTCACCTACCAGCAGCTGGGCTACATGATGCGGTGCGGGCCCCCGGACGCGCTCGACCGCATGGTCGCGATGAACTTCGGCAACCTGGCGATGGACCTGCTGCTCGAGGGTCGCACCGGCCTGATGACGGCGCTGCGGGACGGCCGCTATGCCGCCGTCGACCTGTCGGCCATCGTCAGCGGCGTCAAGCGGGTCGACGTGGCGCGCTTCTACGACCCGCAGGAGTACCGCCCGGTCATCCGGGGCGTCGAGAACCTGCCGATGTTCCTGCGCTAAGTCGTGGACGGGCGGGCGCGTCGCGGTTTATGCTTGAGGCATGCCGCCGACGCGCCTGCTCCGACTAGCCCTCGCCCTCGCCGTCCTGGCCGTGGGCGGCTTCCTGCTGCGCGGCTACATCACCGATGACACCTTCATCCACCTGCGCTACGCCCAGAACCTGCTCGAACGCGGCGAGGTGTCCTTCAACCCCGGCGAGCCCACCTACGGCGCGACGAGCCCCCTGTGGATCTTCGGCCTGGCCCTGCTGCTGAAGCTGGGCCTGCCGGCGGCGCTGGCCGCATGGCTGCTGGGCGCCCTGTGCGGCCTCGGCGTGATCGTCGTGGTCGACGCCATCCTCAGCCGCCTGACCTACCCCGAAACATGGAAGCTGGTCGTGCTGGTGGCGGTGGCGGCCGACCCGTGGTTCCTGCGCTGGACGTTCTCGGGTATGGAGACGCCCCTGGCCACGCTGGCGCTGCTGGTGCTGTTGTGGCCCCTGGTCTCGGGCCGCGACCTGGGCTGGGGCCTGACGCGCGAGCCGCTGTGGCGGCGCTACCTGGGGTGGGGCGTGGCCGCGGGCCTGGCCGGCCTCGTGCGCCCGGAGTTCCTCATCCTGGCGCCGGCCGCGCTGCCGCTGCTGCTGTGGTTCGAGTACTACCGGGCCAGCGCCGTGGGCGGCGTGCACGCGCGGCACCGGGCGCGGCCGGTCGAGCCCGCCATCGCCGCCGCCTTCGGCTGGCTGGTCGCGGCGGGTCCCTGGCTGCTCTACGCGCAGCTGGTGTTCGGGCGCGCGCTGCCCGACACGGCCAGCGCCAAGAGCGGCGCGCTGCTGCACGACCCGGTCGTGCTGGGCGGCCACCTGGTCCATGCCGCCTCGCCGCTGGCGGCGGTCCTGGGAGCGTACCTGCTGGCGCCGGTGCTCCTGGTCGCGCTGGTGCTCATCAGGAGGCGCGACGCTCACGATTGGCTGCCCGTGGCGCCGCCGCCGCCGTCCACCGCGGCCCGGGGCACGCGCGACGACCTGGCGGCATGGTCCGTCTGGGGACCGGTGGCCTTCGTCGGCGTCGCGGTCGTGTGGACCGCGATGCTGCTGGGCGGCTACGCGCTGCGCCAGGTCTGGGTCATCTCGCGTTACGTCAGCCCGCTGTCGCCGGTCATCCTGCTGGCGGTCAGCCTGCTCGTGGAGTGGCTGCTCAACGGGTCCGACCTGTCGGCCGGCACGCGGCGGCTGGGGCGAGCC
>CAINDZ010000193.1 GCA_903847545.1 uncultured bacterium
GACCGCGCCGGCATTGAACAGGTACGCGGTCAGGGGCGCGGCCAGGAACGCCGTCACGAGAAAGGCGAGGGCGGCCGCCGCCAGCGGGAACCAGGCGGGGCGGCGCATCAGGTCGCCTTCCTGCGCATCAGGAACAGCGTGCGCTCGGTGCCGGCGACGGGCTCTTCCTTGACGATGTCGAACGCCGCGCCGAACGCGGCGCGGAACCCCTCGAGGTGGTAGTCGGGGAACACGTCCGCGCGCGTGGCCAGCAGGCGCTGCACCTGCGAGTCGGCCTTGGGGACGAACTCGACGATGAGGTGGCGGCCGGCCGCGGCCAGGAATTCGGCCACGCGCGGCAGCGGCACGTTGTTGCTGATCGCCAGGTGGTGCACCAGCGCCAGGGCCATGACCGTGTCGGCGGGGCCACGCTGCAGCAGCGAGGCGCGCTCGGCATGCGCCCAGCCCAGCGCCGGGCTGGGGTTCGTCAGGTCCATCACCAACGGCAGCATCAGCGGTTGTCGGCCCTGCCGGCACTCCTGCCAGTTGCGCTCGACGGCCACCGGGTCGACGTCGGCGGCGACGACCAGGCGGCCCATTTCGGCGGCCAGCCGGCTGAACAGCCCGTTGTTGGCGCCGAGGTCCCAGACCATGCCGTCGCCCGTCCCGCCCAGGAACGCACGCACGAGGGCCTTCTTGTGGTCGAGCGCGTCGCCCGAGTAGTTGGTGTGGTCGTAATAGTCGCCCCACTCGGTGCCGCCGCCGCGCCAGTGCAGCCCCTGCACGGCCTGGCGCAGGCCGTCGACCAGGCCCTCGAGGGCGCGCCGCGAAACGGTCACCTTCGCGGCCGCGGCGCCGCTGTGGCCGTGCCGGCGCTCGCTCGCCGCGTGGGCATGGATGTGCATCAGCAGCGCCGGCTGCAGCCGCGTGCACCACGGCAGCAGGCGCGCCGCCAGGTCCAGCGGCACGCCGTCGATGTGCGCGCGCAGCAGCGCGCCCAGCCGCACGTCGCGCCGCGCCATCAGCGCCAGCGGCGCCAGGAAGTGGCGGCAGAACTGCCGGTAGGCGACCCACGGCTCGCCCTCGCGGTACGCCGTGAACGAGAGCGTGTCGATGAAGACGGGCCGCCCCCCGCGGAACTGCACGTTGTACGCCGAGGCGTCCTTCAGCACCATCCCCCGCTCCAGCGCCAGCGATTGGATGCGCAGCGTGGCCAGCGCCGCGTCCTGCAGCTGCGTGAAGCACCACTCGTAGGGATGGCTGATGAACGGGATGGGCTCGGGCTCGATGACCGCGACGGCGTCGGCGTCGCGCGCCAGGTCCAGCTGCGCATCGCGATGCGGGACGAGCAGGCCCTTCGTCGTGAGCGCCTCAAGCAGCCCGGATTGCCCGAGCAGCCGGAATTCCTCGGCGCCGGTGCGGTTCACCTGCCGGTAGAGGCGCCCGTCGTGCGTGAAGAGGAATCCGCACGGATCGCGGAACGACGAGGCGAGGCGGCCGTCACCGGTCGGCATCGGACCCCTCGTCCCGGTACGGCTTGCCGGTCAGCCGCCGGCGGATCTTGCGCCAGGTCAGCTTGAGGGTCAGTCCTGCGCCCAGGATCGCCGCGATGATGCCCTGCACGGCCAGGCTGCCGGTGCCGGGGTCGACGTAGGCGTGGGCGGCGGCCGGGACCAGGAGCGCGGCGCCCAGAAGAAAAAGTGTGGCGATCATCACCGGCATGCATGCCCCCGGTCGACAACTTACGCAGCGTCCTCGCCGGCGCATCATACACGCGGCCGCCACCGCAGTCCACCTGCGCGTGGCGGCCGCATGTCGGCCTTCGGCTTTTCGCACGGCCTACTTCAGCAACACCATCTTCCCGCTGTCCGCCACGCCGCCCGTCTCGAGGCGGTAGTAGTACACGCCCGACGCCGCGTTGCCGCCGCGCTCGTCGCGGCCGTCCCACGGCACCACGTTCATGCCCGCCTGGCCCAGCCCGGTGAAGGTGCGCACGCGCGCGCCGGCCGCGTCGTAGACGTTGATGACGTACTGGCCGCCGACCGGCATCGCGAAGCGCAGCTCGGTCGAGGCGTTGAACGGGTTCGGCGTGTTGGCCAGCAGGCGCGCCACCGCGGGCGTGCCCGAGGGCGTGTCGGTCCCGGCGATGTAGCCGGCATCCCAGTAGATGTCGTCCAGCGCGAACTCGCAGTTGGCCCCGTACTGCTCGAGGATCACGAATGAGTAGCTGAGCATGCGCAGGTCCATCGCCGTGCCGCGGATGTCGCTGACGGGGATGGCCGCCTGGCCCCACTGGCCGTTGCGCACCAGGCCGTACTTCGTCGTGTTCGCCGGGAACTCGACGTAGTTCTGGTTCCCCCACTTGTCGATGATGCCGATCTTGAAGGTCACGTTGGCGGGGATCTTGATGCGGAACTTGATCCAGCCCGCGCCGAAGTCGAACAGGTTCAGCGGCTCCAGGTTCATGATGCCCGCGCCGAACCAGCCCTTGCCGTTGGTCTTCCACGACAGGACGTTCGTGCCCTCGTACGCCGGGATGGTCCCGTTGATGAGCGTGCTCTCCCACACGTAGATGTTCGCGTCCGTGCCGACCGTCACGCTCTCGGTGGTCGGGGTCAGGTCGGTGTACAGGCCGTACTTGCCGTGCTTCGCGGTGGGCGGCCCCTGGTGGATCTCGCCCTGGCCGTTCCACTGGTAGATGCGGATGTAGTCGACGTACATCGTCGCCGGCAGCGGCATCGAAATGGGCAGGCCGCTGGCGGGATCGCCCAGCCGGTAGCAGTCGGTGTAGGCGCCGCCGATGGCCAGGTTGGCGATCAGGTAGAACGGCTTCTGGAACTCGTCCGAGTCGGCGGTGATGGAGAACGGGTACTCGTAGAGGTCGTGCTCGACGCCGTTGTCGGTCACCGTCATGCGCATCGTCGCGCTGTCCCAGTAGAGGCGGTAGGTGACGAAGCGGTCGTTCAGCCCCGTGACCTGGTTGTAGTAGGGGCGGTCGTACACGTCGGAGGGGTCGCTGGCGATGCTGGCGGCGCCCAGCGGGTTGCCGCTGCTGACCGCGCCCGGCGAGTGGTAGATGAGGTTGGCGCCCGTCATCTGGTTGACCGTCGAGTTGTTCAGCCCCGTGCCGCCGTTGTGCGTGTCGTGCAGGTCGCGGAACGCCTTGGTCGCGCCCATCTCGAACAGGTCGATCTCGCCGCTGTACGGCCAGCCCAGCGTGGAGGTGCCCAGCATCCACAGCGCCGGCCAGCCGCCGTTGTTCAGGTTGGGCACGCGCACGCGCGCCTCGATCATGCCGTACTTCACCGTCAGGAACGACTCGGTCGACACCTTGCCCGACGTGTAGTTGAGCGGGTTGCCCCACTGGTCGACGATGCCCGCGCCGCTCTGCGCCTTGGCGACGATGCGCAGCGCCTTGTTGCCCGCCTCGCCCGGCACGTCGGCGATGTCGACGTTGTCGCTGTGGTAGTACTCGAGCTCGCCGTTGCCCCATCCCCAGCTGCCATTGCCGATGACCTTCAGCCAGCTGTCGAGGGTGTTGAAGTTCTCTTCCCAGATGAGGTCGCCGACCTGGGCGCGGGCGGCGCCGGCGAATGCGAGGACCATCATGAGGACCAGCAGGAGAGCGGGCTTGCGCATGGCATTCATCCTTGGGCGGCGGACGTGGGCCGGTCAGTGGCGCGGGCGGTCCGGCGGGGGAGTCCGGACAGGAGGCGTCGTCTTTTTTGCAGGAATATCATAAACTTTGTGCGGTGTCCGCACAATGATAAAAGGCGGGGCGCCGCGCCCCGACTTGCGCCGGCGCAAGCGCGTCCTAATCCTCTTCGCTGGTCCCGTCAGGCTTCGGCGTCCCGACCCGCCGCCACACCTCATCGATGTTGAAGCGCTGGCCGCCGGCCTCGAAAACCGCCTTGTGGGTCCAGAGGCCGTCCTTGAGGGTGCAGTCGAAGACGATGGTCCGGCCGACCAGGGCGGGAACCCAATGGTACTCCACCGTTTCGGTGTACCGGTGGCCGTCGTACGCGCAGGTGCCGCCGCCGGCCGTCAGCCCCGGGCCGGATGACGGGACGCCGAACGCGAAGTGGCCGTCGGCGATGACCTTGATCTCGCGCTGGTCGGGCGTGCGTGGGGCCGGTTGGATGCACTCCCAGGCGCCGTCGAGGGCGCCGCGCGTCGAGGCGCAGGCGGGCAGCAGGGTCAGGATGATGGACAGGGTGAGCAGGCAGGCGGCAAGGCGCGCGCGTCGTGTCATGGTCGTGGACCTCCCCCGTTGAGGGGCAGGGGACCACGGCGGGGCGTGGGCGTCAAGGTTGGCGTTGATAAGGTGGCCAGGTGCGCCGGGGCTGGGCGGCTTGTGCGCCGGAGCCCCCGACTTGCGCCGGCGCAAGTCAGGCGTGGTCGAAGGCGCGCATGGTACGGGGCGCATTTGAGGTCCGCGACATTGACGGCACCCGGCGCGGTGACCGATCA
>CAINDZ010000194.1 GCA_903847545.1 uncultured bacterium
CGCGCTGCATTTTCCCTATTTTCCCACGCAAAAACGACGGAACACGCCGTCGAGCAGCTGCTCGGAGAACACGCGTCCCGAGATCTCGCCCAGCCGCGCCAGCGTGGCGGCCAGCAGCGTGCCGGCCACCTCGTCGCCGGGATCGGCGCCGCCCTCGTACAGCGCCAGCAGCTGCGCCAGCTCGTCGCGGCCCTCGAGCAGGCGCTGGCGGTGGCGCTCGTTCAGCACCACGCCCAGGCTGGCGGCCTCGTCCAGGTTCCACGCCTCGGCGTGCTTCTCGATGGCGCCCCACAAGTCGTCGATGCCGGCGCCCGTCAGGGCCGAGGTGAGCACGGGCGAGCCCAATGCCCGCACCCCGCCCAGATCCCCCTTCGTCGCCACCCGCAGCACCGGCGGCGCGCCGCGCTCGGGCAGCGCCAGCGCCGGCCAGTCGCTGCCGGCCTCGGCCAGCAGCAGCACCAGGTCGGCGGCCGCGGCGGTCTCGCGGGCGCGGGCGATGCCCATCGCCTCGACGCGCCCGGCCTCGTCGCGCAGGCCGGCCGTGTCGTGCAGCACGTAGAGGCGGCCGCCGCGGTGGACGCGGGCGGCGACCACGTCGCGGGTGGTGCCCGGTTCGGCGTCGACCAGCGCGCGCTCGTCCCCGACCAGCCGGTTGAACAGCGAGCTCTTTCCCGCGTTGGGGGCGCCGGCCAGGGCGATGTGGATGCCGTCGCGCAGCAGCCGGCCGGCCGGGGCCAGGGCCAGCAGCCGGTCGAGACCCTCGAGCGCCTCGGCCAGGGCCAGCCGCACCTCGTCGGCCGGAACCCCGGCGCCGTCGTCGTCGCTGAACTCGAGCGAGCCCTCGAGCCGGACCAGCAGGTCCAGCAGCGGCCACTCGACCGCCCCCAGCTCGGCGTCGAGGCCGCCCCGCAACTGGGTGATGGCGGCCCGCGCCGCCAGGGCGCTGCCGGCGGTGATCAGGTCGGCCACGGCCTCGGCCTGGTCCAGGGTGAGCCGGCCGTTCAGGAAGGCCCGCCGGGTGAACTCGCCCGGGGGCGCGGCCACCGCGCCGGCGGCCTGGCAGGCCCGCACCACGGCCGCGGCCACCTGCCGGCCACCGTGGCAGAAGAACTCCACGGTGTCCTCGCCGGTGTAGCTGTGGGGGCCGGGCAGGGGCAGGGCCAGGGCTTCATCGATCGCGACAACCTGTTGTTCTTCATCGTCTTGCGCGGCAAGCGGCTCGTGCAGTATACCGCATACCGCCCGCCTGGGGGTCGGCAGGTGCACCTTTGAGGGGCCGAAGCCGGGGCCCCGGAAGACGCTGCGGGCGATGGCCAGGGCCGCCGGACCACTGAGCCGGACCACCGCCAGGCCGCCCTCACCTTCGGGGGTGGCGCGGGCCACGACGGTGTCGTTCGAGGGTGTGGTGCGCTGCAGGTTCATCCCGGAAATCCTCCCCGTCCCCCGGTCCATTATCTACGACAAGGAGCGACGCCCTCGCGCCGCTCCCTGTCCACACGGACCGGCGGTCAGGCGATCAGAAGTCGCCGTCGCCGTCCTCGTCGCGCGCCGTGCCGTCGTCCTTGACGATGACCACGTGCTTGCCGCCCGAACCGATCATCGTGTAGGTCGTGATGTCGGGCAGGTCGGCCGTGGCCATGTGGACGATGCGGCGCTCGCGGGCGTCCATCGACTCCATGTGGTACGGCTCGCCGGTGGCGCGCACCTCGGCCACGGCCTCGGCCGTGTGCTCGCGGAGCTGCTCCTCGCGGCGGACCCGGTAGTCGTTGATGTCCAGGTTCATCCGCACCCGGTCGCCCGAGGCGTTGCTGGCCATGCGCTCGACCAGGTGCTCGATGGCCTCGGCCGTCGAGCCACCGCGGCCGATCAGCATGCCGGCGCTGTCCTCGTCCGCCGACACCTTAACGGCGTGGTACTCGCCGGGCAGCGTCTCGCACTCGCAGGGGAAGCCGGCGCGGGCCAGCATCCCGGTCGCCAGGTCGGCCAGCAGCGCGGGCTGACCCGCCTCGTCCACCGGGGCGGCGGGCTTGGCGTAGTCGGTGGCGGCGATGCCGGCGGCGATGACCTCGTCACCGCTGTGCCGGGCGCTGCCGCTGCTCGTGGCGCCGTAGCCCACGGTGCCGCTCGGGCCGGCCAGGGGCGAGTCGATCTCGCCGATCTGCGACGGCTTGACCGTCGGCGTGGCGGCCGCCGCGCGGGCCGCGGCCGTGCGCAGGGCCTTGGCCGACGGCTTGAACACCGAGCCGGCGGTCGACGGCGAGACTTCCTCGACCCGCGGCAGCGTCGACGCGGTGGCGCCCTTCTCGCGGCGCGCGCCCAGCCCGCCCCACGCCCGCGGCTTCGCCTTGGGGGTCGTGTTGACGATGACGGCGGTCTCGATCACCGTCGGCTCGATGGCGGGCGGAGCCAGCGTGCCGGCCTCGTCCCCCACGTTCGCCGGCGCCGGCGCCACGGCCGCGTGCAGGTCGCGGCGCGACCGCTCCTCGCGGGCGCGCTCGCGCGGCATGGCCTCGAGCTGCGGCTCGTCGCTGACGACGAACTCGTCGCGCGCGGGACGGTCCTCATGATCGCGATCCCGGTCCCGGCC
>CAINDZ010000195.1 GCA_903847545.1 uncultured bacterium
CACGCTGGTCAGGCCGGCGGGCAGGCCGTTCCGGTTGAACACCTCGTTGGCGATGTTCTGGCAGGCGATCGCGCACAGCGGCGTCTTGCTCGACGGCTTCCACAGCACGCTGTCACCACACACCCAAGCCAGGGCCGCGTTCCACGACCACACCGCGACGGGGAAGTTGAAGGCGCTGATGACGCCGACGACGCCCAGCGGGTGCCACTGCTCCATCATGCGGTGCTTCGGCCGCTCGCTCTGCAGCGTCGGGCCGCTCAGCGTGCGCGACAGGCCCACGGCGTAGTCGCAGATGTCGATCATCTCCTGGACCTCGCCCAGGCCCTCGGTCAGGATCTTGCCCATCTCCAGGCTGACCAGGGCGCCCAGCACGTCCTTCTTCTCGCGCAGCGCCTCGCCCAGCTGGCGGACGATCTCGCCGCGGCGCGGGGCCGGCAGCATGCGCCAGGCCACGAAGGCGTCCTTGGCGGCGGCCATGACCTTCGCGTAGTCGGCGTTGTCGGCCTGCTCGATGCGGGCCAGGAGCTCGCCCGTGGCCGGGTTGCGCGACTCGAGCCAGTCGCCGCTCGAGCCGAACCACTCGCCGCCGCAGTTGGCGCCCTTCAGGCGGGCCGACAGCCCGAGTTCCTTGAAGATCCGCGCCTTCGTGGGCGCCGACGGCGCCTTCTTCGTCGTCTTCTTGGCCATGTCCCGTGTCCCCTCGTTGGAGCCCCGCCGCGGCCGCTGCCGCGGTCCAGTCAGCAGTCTTCCGTCTCTTCCAGGCATTCGATGCCCAGCGCCGCGAGCTCGCGCAGCACCGGGTCGTAGATCTCGGGCACCACCGGGCGCAGCACGCCGCGCGCGGTGATCTTTCCCTCCAGCACCAGCTTCGCCGCCACCGCCGCCGGCAGCGACACCGTGCGGGCCATCGCCGTGTCGCCGCCCCGCTCGCCGCAGGCGACCAGGCGCGACGTCGCGCGCCGCCTGCCGCCGCCGGCCGTGTTCCACAGGAACTCGTGGAACATGACGACCATGTCGCGCTCGCCCGGACGGTAGCAGAGCTTCTCCAGCATGGCGTCGCCCAGCAGGTCCAGCGGCGCGCGCGGCCCCGCCGGCAGCGGCGTCTCGTCGGCCAGGCCCAGCCAGGCCAGGTTCGCCACGGGCAGGCAGCCGTCCGCCTGGCCCAGCTTGCGCGAGGCGGCCTCGCGCACGTCGGCCCCGGCGGGCGCGCCCAGCAGCGAGCGCACGTACGCGGCGCGCGTGGCGCCGCCCTCGCGCGGCTGGTCGTCCAGCAGTCCCAGCCGGCCGAACGCGTGCAGCGTGTCGCACCAGCCCATGTTGCGCAGGGTGCCGCGGAACAGCGTCTCGATGTCCGCGGGCAGGCCGTACGCCTCCAGGTAGGTCATCGAGTCGCGGTTCGGGTAGGCCTCGAAGTCGCCGGCGCCCTCGACGTGCAGCAGGTGCATGTCGCGGAACAGGCGCTCGGACGGCACGCGCACCTCGCGACCCTCGCGCCGGTAGCGCGCCTGGTTGCGGCAGGCCATCAGCACGCCGCGCGGCGCCCACGAGAACTTGTAGCCCAGCGGATTGTCGTTGGCGTCGGGCGCGGGCAGTCCGCCGCAGTACGAGCGGAACGAGCGCAACCGGCCGCCCTCGCGCGCCACGGCATCGATGACGCGCATCGCCGACATGTGGTCGATGCCCGGGTCCAGCCCCAGCTCGTTCAGGAACGTCAGGCCCTGCGCGCGCGCCGCCGCGTCCAGCTCCTGCATCGCCGGCGCCACATACGATGCGGTGACCAGGTGCCGGCCGTGGCGCAGGCAGTGCCCGGCCACCTTCGGGTGGAACGCGTACGGGACCAGGCTGACCACCAGGTCGTGCGCGGCCACCAGCGCCGACAGTCCCTCGTCGTCGGCCAGGTCGAACGCGCGCGCCGCGCCGTGCGGGTTGCCGCCGACCAGGCGCTCGGCCTCGGCCAGCTCCAGGCTGGTCACGGTCAGGCGCGCGCCGTCGTCCAGCAGGTAGCGCACCAGCGGCCCGGCCACCATGCCGGCGCCCAACACCAGGATGTTCGCCATTTCCCCCGACCCTTCCTTGCGCCGTGCCGAACGGTCGGCGCCGGCGCGAACGAACCCCTAACGGCGGCCGCGGTCCAGGTATTCCTGCAGGTAGCGGTAGTCCGGCGCCAGCGCGCCCCGGTGCGCGATGACCGCCTTCTTCAGGTGCGGCGGCAGCAGCAGGCTCTCGAAACGCGCCGAGAAGTCGGCCTGCGCCAGCGCCGGGATCATGTCGCTGAGCACGCGACTGAAGTACTGCGACGACTCGCGCGGCACCTCGCACGGCAGGTTGTCCACCGCCATGATGACCGGACCGGGGCCCTCGACGCCCGGCAGCAGTTCGCCGGTGTCGGGCACCGCCACGTAGCACGGCTCATCCGGCATCGTCGGCCGGGTGGTCAGCTCGACGGCGCCCTCGAGGTCGCAGCTGATGTCGCCGATCACCTGCAGTCGCGGCTGCTTGCCCTGCGCCCAGGCCGTGCGCGCCCACTTGCGCGTCAGCAGGCGCGGGTACGGCGAATCCCAGTAGATCGAGTTGACGAGAATGTCCAGGTGCGGCAGGTGGCGCTCGAAGGTCCCGCGGTAGTTCTCTGGCCGCTGGTAGTAGTCCTGCAGCACGAACTGCGCCTCGGCCGAGCGCGGCTCGACCATGTGCTCCTCGCGAAACGTGACGAAGGCCAGCGGACCCAGTTCCGCCACGCCGGCGGCCGCGGCCGCGGGCAACTCCGCCACCGTCAGCTCGCGCGCGGGCAGGCAGTCGAGCACCTCGCGGCATCCCGCCGCCACGTTGCCGTAGCCGGCCAGCCCGATGATGATCGGCGCGCCCTCGCCCGCGGCGGCGGCGGCCGACAGGCGCGCGCCGATCTCGCGCAGGTGCGCCTTCAGCGCCTCGAGGTCGGCATACTCGTGCGCGGGCCGGATCCCGGCCAGAGGCGTCGCGCGCCCCTGCAGCGCCAGGCGATGCCCGGCCGCGGCCAGCGTCTCGGCCATGCCGGCGTAGCCCGCGTGCAGGCTGAAGAAGATCAGGCGCCGGTTCTGCTCGTTGACGATGCGCTCGTAGTCGATGAGCGTCGCGCCGAGGTCGAGGATCCTCTGCAACAGGGGCATGTTGTACTTCTGCCCCTTGATCGTGTGCGAGAAGAAGAGGTACGTCGTCCGGCCGCGCAGCATCTCGAGCGGGACTTCCTTCACCGCCACGACGATGCCGGCCCCCGTCAGGTCCTCCTGCACGATGGCGCCGGCCGCGGCGTACTCGTCGTCGCCGAAGACGCGGATCTGCGACGGCTGCACGACGAACGACAGGTCGTGGCGCCGCCCCAGTTCGGCGATGTCGCCAGGGACCAGCGGAACGCGGCGTTCCCACTTGTTCTTGTCTTCGCGACGGATGCCGATGGTCACGGCCACGGTGTCACCGCTTGGCTGGGATGGAGCCCGGACGAGAGCGCGGCCGGCAGGCCGCCACCCCGGGCGGCGGCGGAACCGCTGCCGGGCGTCGGGCGCGGGCAAAGCTAGAGGGCGCCCTGTGGCCCGTCAAGGCGGCCCCGCCGCCCCCCGCAGCGGCCCGGGGGAAAGCACTCAGGGCGCGAAACTAGGGGGTGACAACCCGCCGGGCCGGTCCTAGACTCCGTGCACCGGTGTCGCGCCCGAGGCGACGGGCGTCGCCGGTGTCCGTCACCGGGAAGGAGTCGCGATGGCCGCCAATGCCTACGTCATGCAGCTGAAGCAGTCCCTGCAGTTCTTCAGCCGGACCTGCAGCGTGTTCCAGGAGAAGGATTCCGGATACGCCCCCACGCCCGGCCAGCTCACGGTGGCCCAGCAGGTGGCCCACGTCGCCCAGACGATCGACTGGTTCGTCGCGGGCGCCTTCAACCCGCAGGGGTTCGACCTGGACTTCGCCTCGCACCACGCGGCCGTGCGCAATGTGTCGTCGCTGGCCGAGGCCTTTGCCTGGCTGGCGCGCTCGGTGGACGCCGCCGCCGCGGACTTCGGAGCGCGCAGCGAGGCGGAGATGGCCTCGCCGCTGCCGGCCGGCCCCATCATGGGCGGCGCGCCGCGCAGCGCCGTCGTGGGCGCCATCTGCGAGCACACGGCCCACCACCGCGGCTCGCTCGCGGTGTACGCGCGCCTGCTCGACTACGCGCCGCCGATGCCGTACGGCGACTGACGCCGGCGGCGCCCCGCACGCACGAAGGCCCCGTCCCTGCCGGGAACGGGGCCTTCGTCATGTCTCCTGCCCGGTCCTCGCCGCGCGGCCTAGCGCGACATCCGCATCGCCACCGCGTAGACGATGGGCAGCACGATGCCGACGCCCATCATCACGCCACCTCGCCCGGCCAGGCCCTTGCGGCCGCGGACCAGCAGCGGTCCCGTCAGCGCCAGCACGATCAGCAGCGCGGCGTACACGTCGGCGATGACCGTCCACGCGCCCTTGCCGTTGTTCAGGTGCATGAAGTTCAGGTCGAACAGGACGGGCCGCGGCCGGGC